>CAYQPY010000099.1:0-4049 GCA_964419705.1 uncultured Dehalococcoidales bacterium | reverse complement strand
CAGGGGAACTTGTGCAATAAGCTCGGGGGGCAGGTGATAATCGAAATCGCTGGTTTTCATATCTCTAAAGCTCTGGAGAAAGTATATCAGTGCCGTGGCTAAGAAGGCAATTAAGTGTTTATACGCTTGATGCCACCCCACCCCTAATGATACAATGACTAACGGCTTGAATTCATAAGAGGCCAAGATGACACAAGAATCGGAATGGGAACCCAAGCTGCTCGGTTTTCTCTGTCGCTGGTGCAGTTATGCCGGCGCCGACCTGGCCGGCATCAGCCGCAAGAAATACCCGGCTAATATAAGGATAATTAAAGTCCCCTGTTCGGGGAGGGTCGATTCCCTGTTTATCCTCAAGGCGTTGCGTATGGGCTTCGACGGGGTACTCGTTTCCGGCTGCCACCCCGGTGACTGTCACTACCAGACGGGCAACTACCGCGCCCGCCGCCGCATCGCCATCACCAAGAAGTTTCTGGAATATCTCGGCATCGAGCCCCAGAGATTGCAAGCCAGCTGGGTTTCCGCCTCGGAAGGGGGCAAGTTCGCCGAGGTCGTGACCGATGTGACCGAGGGGCTGAAGGAAGTCGGCCCCAACCAATTATTTGAAAGAAAGAAGAATGGAGCAAAAACTAAGGCAGGAAGCGAAGGCGCTGCTCGAACAAAAAAAGGTTGACTGGATTGTCGGCTTCGAAGCGGGGAGCCTGAAGTTCACCACCACCCCCCTCATCACCAAAGACAAAGCCGACACCGAGCGCCTGGTCATCAACCCCTTTATCACCAATAACCTGGCTAACTTCCTCACCGAGATAAAGGGGCGGGTGGGTATCGTGGCTAAGGGCTGCGAGAGCCGTTCCATCGTCAGCCTGATACAGGATAATAAGGTAGCCAGGGAAGACCTGGTAATTCTGGCCGTCCCCTGCCCGGGGATTATCGACCTGGCCAAGATAGAACGGCTGGTGGGCAAGGACAGAGACGAGCTGGAAGATATAACGCGGGCTGGAGACAAGGTAAGCGTAAAGGTCGACGGCCAGCAAAAGGACTTTGCCATTGCCGATGTCCTCTTCGACCACTGCCTCGCCTGTGAGCTGCCCACCCCCCAGGAATACGATATTATTCTCGGCGAGCCACGGACGGCGACGCCCGAACTGAAGGTGAGCGGGCAAAACATAGCCTCCTTGAAAGAACTGACCTCGGCGGAGAGATGGGCTTCCTGGCAGGATGAGTTCAGCCGCTGTATCCGCTGCTATGCCTGCCGCAACGTCTGCCCCGCCTGTTTCTGCCAGCGGTGTTTCGTCGAAGAGACCGAGCCGCAGTGGGTAATGCCCATGCCCCAGTGGCAGGATAACCTCATCTTCCAGATAATACGCAACATCCACGTGGCGGGCCGCTGCACCGACTGCGGCGAGTGCGAGCGCGTCTGCCCGGTGAATATACCTTTGAGAAGCCTGACCCGTGAGATGTACGACATCGTCGGTGAGCTTTTCCAGTTCAAGTCGGGCATGGATAAAGACGCCCTGCCCTTGATGGTTCACTACGAACAGGAAGAGGCCGAGGAGTTCTTCAAGTAATGGCTAAGAAGATAAGCAAGAAGGATATCGCCCCGCTGCTCCAAAAGTGGAGCCGGCAGTTCAACGTACTGGCGCCGTCCCGAGCCAGCGGCGTGGCGGCTATGACGGAGTGGGACGGTAAAGACACCAGCTTCCTGGAGTGGTACCGGAATACGGTGGTTCCCCCCAAAGCCAGCTTCCTGCCCCCGATGGAAGAGATGTTCCACTTCCGCAAAGACGAAGAGGGCTACAATATCGAACTACCGTCCCCGAACGGACAAGGGCAACTGCTTTTCGGCATCCGCCCCTGCGACGCCCGTGCCATGGCCATACTGGACATGACCTTTGAGGACACCTACAAAGACCCCTATTACCTGGAAAAGAGAAAGAACGCGGTGCTGGTCGGGATGGGCTGCACCAACCCCTATGAGAGCTGCTTCTGCACCTCGATGGGCACCAGCCCCACCGACCCCACCAATGTCGACCTGATGTTTATTGATATCGGCGACCATTTCTTGATTGGAGAGGTCACCGCCAAGGGCAAGGAGCTGCTCGCCCAGACCAGTGGCCTGAAAGAAGCCACCAAGAGCGACGAGGCTGAAGCCGATAAATCCAGAGAGACCGCTTATAATAAGGTAACTCGCAAGCTGGATACGACGGGCATTAAAGACAAGCTGCGCGACAGCTTCGATGATAAAGGTTTCTGGGAAAAAACCGCGGCTAAATGCATAAGCTGCGGCATCTGCACCCTGCTCTGCCCTACCTGTTACTGCTTCGACATTAATGATGAAGTGACCGAAGGCGAGGGGACGAGGTTCCGCAGCTGGGACAGCTGCGGCTTCCCCCTCTACACCAAGATGCCCATGGAGAACCCCCGGAGTGAGAAATGGCGGCGGGTCAGGCAGAAGGTATGCCACAAATACGAGTTCTACCCCATGGCCTTCGACGTTATCGCCTGCACCGGCTGCGGCAGGTGCATCCGCCTCTGCCCGGTGAACTGGGATATTACCCAGGTGATAGAGAGCGTGCCCGAGAGGGTTAAAGGAGCTAAATGACGACCAGCGATATAAGTAAGCGCCCGAAGTTCTTCGCCCAGGACAACGTTTATATACCCCATGTCATGGTCATCGAGAAGATAATCGAGGAGACGCCGGGCGTGAGGACCTTTCACCTTAACTTTAAGGACAAGAAGCTGGCCCAGGAATTCCGCTTTGAGTCGGGGCAATTCGCCCAGTACTCCGTCTTCGGTCTCGGCGAAGCCCCCTTTTGCATTTCCTCCAGCCCCACCCGCCCCGACCACCTGGAGCTGGCCGTTCAACGAGTGGGCCGGGTGACCAACGCCCTACACCGTTTGGGCGTCGGCGCCGAGATTGGCTTTCGGGGACCCTACGGCAACAGCTTCCCCCTCGAATCTTTAAAGGGCAAGAACCTGGTCTTCGTCGCCGGCGGTATCGGCCTGGCGCCGTTAAGGTCTTTAATCTGGAATGTCATCGATAACCGCGATACATATAATAAGGTAGATATCGTCTACGGCGCTCGCACTCCCGCCGACCTCTGCTTCCGCTATGATTTGAAGGCGTGGGACAAGGACAAGACGATAAACATGGTCACCACCATCGACCGCGAAGCCGAGGGCTGGACGGGAAAGGTAGGGATGGTGCCCAACGTGCTGGGAGAGGTAGCGCCTTCGTCCAAAGACGCGGTGGCTATCGTCTGCGGGCCGCCGATTATGATACGCTTTACCTTCCCCGCGCTGGAAAAGCTGGGATTTACGCCGGCGCAGATGCTCACCACGTTAGAGAAACGGATGAAGTGCGGCATCGGTAAGTGCGGGCGGTGCAATATCGGCGATGTCTATGTCTGCCGCGACGGGCCTGTCTTCAGCTACGAGCAGATTAAGAATTTTGCGTCCAGCGAGTACTAGACTAAAGCCCCCTCCATCTCGGCCACGATTTGCTCGTTGGTGAAGTGCTGCAGGCTTACGGCGTGGCTGAAACAGGCGGCGACACAAGCGCCGCAGGCTTTACACAGTGTCTTATTAACCCGACAGACATTCTTCTCCTCGTCGAATTCGATAGCGCTATAGGGGCAGACCAGCTTACAGGCCTGGCAGCCGGAACAGATTCTTTCGTCAATCACGGCCGTGGCGGCTTCAACCTCCACCCTACCCCGGCTGATTATAGACAGGGCTTCCGCCGCCGCCGCTGACGCCTGAGCCACGGTATCGGGAATATCCTTGGGACCCTGGCAGCAGCCAGCCAGGAAGATGCCGTCGGTCATGGTTGAAACCGGCTCCAGCTTGGGGTGCTTCTCCAGGAAAAAGCCGTCGCCGCTGCAGCTGATATTGAAGAGGCGGTTAACCGCCTCGGCGTCGGGCTGCGGCTCCAGGGCGCAGCTGAGAATCACCATGTCCACCGGCAGTCGCCGCTGCCTTCCCACCAAAGTATCCTCGAACTGGACGACGAGCTTGCCCTCTTCTTCGGGGGTCTCGGCGACATCGGTTAT
>CAYQPY010000098.1:0-4204 GCA_964419705.1 uncultured Dehalococcoidales bacterium | reverse complement strand
AGTGGGCTCGGTAGGATTCGAACCTACGACCAATCGGTTATGAGCCGACCGCTCTAACCACTGAGCTACGAGCCCACGAGACTGTCCCCTTCTCTAAAAGCCCGCCTTCTTGAGGTGCTTTTCCACCCTGGCCAGTAGCTCGTCAGGGCTGACAGGCTTATCGATATAGTCCTCGGTTTCCAGGGCGAGCCCGCGGCTGACCGGTATTGAGGTCTCCCGGCCCTTGGTGGCGAAGGCGGTAAGCATCAGGGTGGGGATTTTGCTGAGCTGGGGGTCTTTCTTAAGTTGCTCGGCGGCGGTGAAACCATCCTTGACCGGCATTATCACATCCATAAGAATCAGGTCGGGCCTTTCCTCCCTGGCCTTGCGCAGCCCCTCATCCCCGTTGGAGGCAACAATTATCTGGTAAGGCTTACTCTCCAGAACGATTCTGGTCGTCGCGATAAAATCTTCATCGTCGTCAACGAGGAGGATTTTTGCTCTCTTTTCCATGAAGTCACCCCTTCAGGACTTTTTCTTAATGAGTCGCCCTACCCTCTCCAGCAGTATGTCGGGGCTGAAGGGCTTCTCCACATAGTCGTCCACGTCCAGCTCCAGCCCGGTCTCCAGCTCGTAACGGCGGCGGCTGGCTTCCTCCCTCACCGAGGTCAGAATCAAAATTGGTATACCGCGGTACTTCGACCACCTCGGGTCCTGCAGCTCCTTGCATACCGCCCAGCCGTCCATCTTGGGCATGAGCAGGTCCAGAATCATCAGGTCGGGCTTCTCCGCCTTGAGATTAGCCAGTGCCTCAATGCCGTCACGGGCGGTAACTACCTTGTAGTCCTGGGACTCCAGAATCATGGCCACCGCATTCAGGATATCGGGGTCGTCGTCAACTACCAAAATCTTCTTCGCCATAGCTCTCCTTGCCATTATAATACAGGTCTGGGCAATAATCCAGCCTGCTCAACGATTTCGGGGACGATACTTTCCCACCCCACCGCCATGATGTGGACGCCGTGAATGCCCGGTATTTCTTTGACCTGCTCGATAATTTCCACGGCTACCTTCGCCCCCTCTTCTTTGGCGTCCTGGGCCTGCTCCATTCGGGTCACCACCTCATCGGGGACGGTTACCCCGGAGACATAGTCCCGCATATAGCGCGCCATACCCGCCGACTTGATGGGTATCACCCCCGCCAGTATGTGCGTCTGTTTGTCCAGCCCGCGCTCGACGACCATCTCCATCCACTTGGCGAACTTTACGATGTCATAGACCGCCTGCGTCTGAATAAACTCGGCGCCCGCCTTCACCTTCTTAGCCAGTCGGACGACGCGGAACTCGAAGGGGTCGGCGTAGGGGTTGGCCGCCGCCCCGATGAACAGCGGCACCTCGCCCGAGATATCCTCGCCACAGAGGAACTTCTTCTCGTCACGCATGGCTTTCAGGGCAGCAATAAGCTGTATGGAGTCGATGTCGAAGACATTCTTGGCCGTGGGGTGGTTGCCGAACATCTGATGGTCGCCGGAAAGGCAGAGTATATTGCCGATGCCCAGCGCCACCGCCCCCAGCACGTCGCTCTGAATGGCGATACGGTTGCGGTCGCGGCAGACTATCTGCATCACCGGGTCGACGCCCTGCTGCTTCATCAGCACGCAGCCCGCCAGGCTCGACATGCGCACAATAGCCGTCTGGTTATCGGTGACGTTGGCAGCGTCACAGCAGTTACGCAACGCCTCGGCCTTCCTCTGCATCACGGCAGCGCTCGTCCCCTTGGGCGGACCGGCCTCGGCCGTAACGGCGAACCTACCGCTCTCCAGGACCTTCTCCAGGTTTGTTCCCGCTTTCATCACCTCACCTCCGTTTGCTTCTCTTCTTGGGCAGGGTAAAGCTAAACTTGCTCCCCTTACCCGTCTCCGGGCAGGGGCTTTCCACCCAAAGCCTGCCCCCGTGCGTCTCCACAATCCTCCTGGCTATGGACAGCCCCAGCCCCGTCCCCTTAATTTCCACGTTACTGGCTCTAAAGAAGTCCTCACAGATATGGGGCAGGTCATCGGCGGGAATGCCGATGCCGGTGTCCATAACCTCGACCATTATCGCCTTATCGTCCTGGCTCACCCTGACGGTTACCGTGCCCTCGGACGTATAGTTGATGGCATTATTGAGCAGGTTGGTCATAACCTGCTGCAGTCTGGGTGCCGAGCCGCGAATCTGGGGAAGGGATTTGGGCATTTCCAGCTTTAGCTTCAACTTCTTTTGCCTGGCCAGGTCGCGCATATCCCCGACCGCAGTCTCGACTACCCGCTTCAAGGAGATAACCTTCATCTCCTGGACAATCTGGCCGGTTTCGATACGCGGAATATCCAGCAGGTCGCTAATCAGGGATAGTAGTTCTTTAATCCTCTGGCTGCTCCTCTCCAGCATGCCTCTCTGCTTCTCGGTGAGCGTACCGGCAAAGCCGCCGAGCATAACCCAGAAATAGCTCTGAATAGCGGTCAGGGGTGCTTTCAGGTCGTGAACCGTCACCCCCAGGAAACGGAGAAAGCGGTTGCGGGCTTCTTCCATCTCGGCTATCTCCTGGGAAGCCTGCTCCAGCTCTCTGGTTCTCTTGTCCAGGAGGCGCTGGTTCAACTGCATCACCTCCCGCTGCCTCTTTCTCAACTCACCGGCAACGGAGGTAGCCATATAGGTAGTGGCGAAGAGGGCGCTGCCTAAAACAACCAGCATCGCCAATATATAGCTCCCCTCGCGGTAAAGCCCGGGGTCGGCAAATCCGGCCAGGTTTATATGGGATGTCACCCCGGCATACTCCAGCCCCACCAGCAGCGAGACCATGACGATAACCGAGGTGGCTAACAAATATACCGAGGTATAGTGAAGTATGATACTGGCGCCGATGATATGAAGCACAAAGTAGAAGACAAAGGGGTTCTCAATCCCGCCGCTGAAATGAAGCAGCACGGCGAAAGCCGCCAAGTCGAGCAAAAGGTGGATGGTGCCGTAGATTCTAGCCCGGCGGATAGCCAGGCTGGTCGGCATCTTCCTCAGGCTCCGCGACTGGAAGAGGAGCACCAGGTTGCATAGGACGATAAAGGCGCATACCCCGTAGACGGGCGTGGTGGGAAACTCGATGTCGAACACCCTTGAAGCGATGAAGGTAGCCGCCAGGATACCCAGGATGGTAGTCCACCTTACGGTGACGAATACCCTGAGCCACATCTTGAAAGCGGCTTCTTCGGTGTGGCGCTCGTGCTCACCGCCTTCAGCCAGGAAATCGCTGTCTTTATCGTTAGTCATCAGTCTCATCCGAGAGGACGAATCGGCGCGGGCCTCCGGAAGTGCTGGTGCTCCAGTCCCGCACGGGCACAATCTCCTCCATCTTATCCAGCTGACCCAGCGCCTTCAGGCGGTCGTAAATAAGCTGCCAGGCGCAGGGTGTATCGGGCGATACTTCGCACTTACCGTCAACCGAGCCGCCGCAGGGTCCGTTGAGCAGGCTCTTAGCGCACCTTACCAGCGGGCATATACCCGCCGTCGTGGCTAAAATGCAGTTCCCACACTGCATACAGACCTCGATAAAGTGCCCCGGTGTCTCCTCCTTACCGACAAACAGTGTATTCAGCGCCGGATAGACAGGCTTATCGCTGTACATGCTAACGGTCTGGACGCCGAAGGCGCAACTCATCGCCAGTATGGCGTCGGCCTGCTCTATGGCTTCGGCGTTCTCGGCCAGGGCTTCGCGGGTAAGCTCGTCGCAGGCGGTGGGGATGACCATCCACCCCGTAACCTTCTTGCCCTCCGCCTCCAGCTTCTCTTTCATCTCCAGCACCTCGGCCCTGCCACCGGTGTGGCAGATGGTGGCGCAGGTGCCGCAGCCGATAAGATATACCTTTTTACCCTTGCCCAGGCTCGGTAAAATCTCTTCCAGCGGTTTTTGCTTGGTTACTGTTATCATAGCCACCCCTATTTCTGGCGAATACAGCTCTCGTATTCGCCTCTAAAATGCTCCAGGCTGTCCACTACCGGAATCGGAGCCGCCTGCCCCAGCCCGCACAGCGAGCAGAGCATCATGGTTTCGGCTAGCTCCTCCATAACCTTAATGTCCTTCCGCGTCCCCTCCCCCCGTGCCAGTCTCTCCAGAGTCTCGGCCATCACCTCGGTGCCCTCGCGGCAGGGAGCGCACTTGCCGCAGGACTCCTCGGCCAGGAACTTCATCGTCTTG
>CAYQPY010000097.1:0-4213 GCA_964419705.1 uncultured Dehalococcoidales bacterium | reverse complement strand
AGCTTTTGAGCCAGTTTGGGGTCGTTGCGCAGGCGCTCGATAAAGATGGGGCAGCCTTCCAGGATGGAGTTCTGGGCGGCGGAAGCCATGCTGGAGAGCAGGTTTTGCATGCCCATGTCGGCGGGCTGGGAGACGCCCGCTTCCGGAGTAGATTCGAGCTGGCGGCGGATGTCCTCGGCGGTAACTTTCATGGGCATAACGCAGGACTTATACCACGGGCAGTCTTTGCACTGGGCTATGGCGTAGGCTTCGTCTAAAACATCACCCATATCTACCCCCCTTATTGGCCGATAAGCTGGTTTAGGATATCTTCTATATCCTCCAAACTATGGAAATAACCAACCTTCTTAAATTGAATGATACCATCTTCATCGATAAAGAAGGTAGTCGGTACGCCACCCACCCCGTATTGGCTTGAGGCTTTTTGTGCGCTATCCGTCAGTACCGGGAAGGAAAGCCCCTCATCTTGCATGAATGTGGCCACTGTGCTGGGTTCTTCGCCCTTGGAAATAGTCAGCATTACCAGCTCCGTTCCCTGCCATTGGTCATAGAGCTGCTGTAGATAGGGCAGTTGCTTATTGCAGTAGCCGCACCAGGTCGCCCAGAAGCATACCATTATCGGCTTACCCCTGAGATCGCTCAGGGAGACAGCCTGGCCGTCGGCATCCTGGAACTGAAAGTCGAGGGCTACATCACTGACCTCAAGGCTATCACCGGGGTTCTCCGGGCAACTGATTATCGAGCCCAGCCCGGCCGAATCGGGCTCAGGCTCGTCGGGCTCGGCGACGTAAGAGCCGGTAGTAATAATCTGGTTCAGGATGTCCTCTATATCCTCCGTGCTGTGGAAATAACCAACCTTTTTAGCCTGAATTATGCCCTCTTCATCAATAAAGAAGGTGGTCGGGATGGCACTAACTCCGTACTGTGTTGAGACTTTTTGTTCTTCATCCATTACTACCGGGAAGGAATACCCCCCATCTTGCATAAATGTGGTCAGGGTATCGAGGTCCTCACCCTTGACAATAGTCAGCAGCACCACCTCATCGTACGGCCACTTGTCGTAGAGCTCCTGTATGCTGGGTAGTTCCTCCACGCAGTAGCCGCACCAGGTCGTCCAGAAGTTGAGCATAACCACTTTGCCCCTGAAATCGCTTAGAGAGAAGGTGGTGCCGACGGCATCCTGAAAACGGAAGTCAATGGCCGGGGCGCCGGCTTCAAGGTCCTCGCCGGTGTATTCGTCGCAATCGACTATCGAGCCCAGCCCGCTGGTTAAATCGGGCTCGGCGGGCTCAACCCCGTTGGGCACATCGCCGTTAGGCGCATCACCGTTGGGCTCTTCTCCGTTAGGCACGTCCCCGTTGGGCGCGACCCCGTCACCGAGATTACCCGTCGCTATCCCCGTGACCAGCATGGCGGCCACTACCGCTACCACGATTATCTTTAAAAGGTTAGTTCTAACCATCAATCAATCCCTCCTCCCTGGCACCGGGCTATAGCGTAGGCTTCGTCTAAAACGTCACCCATATCTACCCCCGTCTACTTTGTCAGGAACATACTCAGGCCAGCTTCTATCTCTTCTATGCTTAAGAAAGCACCAGCCTTTACGGCTTGGAGTATACCATCTCCGTCAATTAAGAAGGTGCACGGAATGCTCGAAATGCCGTATTGTGCCGCTACCGACTGTTCAGTATCCAGTAGTACCGGCAAGGAAAGTCCGTTATCTTGCATAAACTCAGCCACTTTCTCGGAACTCTCGCCTATATTAATAGCCCACAACATCAGCCCGGCTTCCTGCCATTCTTCGTAGACCTGCTGTAAAAGGGGCATCTCCATGACGCAGGGGCCGCACGAGGTTTTCCAGAAGTTGACCAGAAACACATTACCTCTAAAGTCGCTTAAGCGGACCGTTTGTCCGTCAAGGGTGTTAAGCTGAAAGTCGGGCGCTTCAATTTCTTCATTATTCGAAGCCTCGGAATCACCATTAGGAGTCTCGGAATCGCCGGAACAACCAGCGATTAGCAACACCGAGATTAGCATTATCGGCAATATTACTTTCAGTATTTTATTCATGACTTGCTCCTTATAATTTTACCTCTGAATTATACACTAAAACCAGCTCAGGGTGTTGGTCAGGGTGAGTATGCCCACCACGATGAGGAGCACGCCGCTGAAGATATAGCTCCAGGTGGAGTAGCGGTGCAGGCGCCTCAGGAGGGGGCGGAGGGAGTCGAAGGCGATGCCGATGACCAGGAAGGGGATGCCCAGCCCCAGGGAATAAATGGCCAGCAGGTAGGCGCCCTGCCAGACGGTTTCCGAGCTCCAGGCCAGTGTTAAAATGCCGCCGAGCACGGGGCCGATGCAGGGAGTCCAGGCCAGGGAGAACAGGGCGCCGATGAGCAGCGAGCGCAGGTAGCCGCTGGTGGCTCCCAGCGAGGGCGCCAGCCGCTTTTCGTAGTTAAGCCAGGGGAATTTGACCGACGCCAGCAGGAATAAGCCGAAGGCGATGAGCAAGCCCCCGGCTATCTTCAGTATTATCGAGTGGGAGCCGATGGCGAACCCGGCCAGCCCCGCCGCCGCCCCCAGGCCGACGAAGACGATAGCGAAGCCGACGACGAAGCTGAGGGAGTGGAAGAATATGGGGAAGCGGCTCCTTTTCGTTTTCGTTTCCAGGATTTCGGGGCCGCAGACGCTGGCCAGATAGACCGGCACCAGGGGCAGGACGCAGGGTGAGAAGAAGGAGAGCACCCCCGCGCCGAAAGCGACAAATAGTGAAACTTCTTCCATAAGCTATATGTTAAGGCCTCTTTGTTAAAATGGCGTTAAGCTTAATGCTAACTAATTCAGGCCAAAATAGCAAGCTGGTCACATCTTCGGGAAAGGTCTATAATGTCGGGGAAGAGATGAGGCCGTTAAGCTACACCCAGATTTCGCTCTACCAGAACTGCCCCCTTTGCTATAAGCTGCAGTACATCGACGGGCTGGAGCGGAAGGAGAAGGGCTATTTCAGCTTCGGCACCACCATGCACGACTGCGCCGAGTATTTCTTCAAGGTCAAGGTGCCGCCGCCGCCCTCGCTGGAAAAAATGCTTGACTTCTACGAGCGAAAGTGGCTCTCCGGGGGCTACGAGTCCGCCGAGGAGGAAGCCGAATACAAGGCCTACGGGCGGGAGATGTTGACCAGGTTCTGGGAGATTCACCAGCCCGATTTCCGCATGCCGATAGCCGTGGAGCACAAGTTCACTATCGACATCGGCAACGTCAAGTTGACGGGGCGAATCGACAGGGTGGATAAGCTGGACAGCGGCGGGCTGGCCATCATCGACTATAAGACCAACCTCGAGCTTTTCACCAAGGAGTATCTGGCTAACGACCTACAGTTGACCTTATATCAACTGGCGGTGGAGCAGTCCTGGTTTTTGCCCGTGGAGAGGCTGACGCTCTATCACTTTCGTTCCAACACGCCCTGTAGCTGCCCGCCGCGAGAAGAGGCGCAGCTCGAGGAAGCCAGGAGGGTGGTGCTGGAGGTGGCCGAGGGCATTCAGGCGGGGAACTTTCCCGCCACCGAGAGCGGGCGCTGCCCCTGCGACTTCCCCCAGTACTGCCCCTATTACAAGCACAAGTTCGCCCCGGAGCGGGGGGAGAGCGACGTCATCGACGAGGCGGCGGTGCCGCAATCGGTGGAGCGCTACGTCGCCCTGCAGAAGGAGATAAAGGGACTGGAGCTGGAGCTCAAAGAGCTTAAGGAGATGATTATCGCTTTCTGCCAGGCGCAGGGGTTGAACCGCGTTTACGGCAAGGGGCACGCCCTGACCTACAAGATGTGGGAGAAGGGTGGCTACAGCGAGCCCGAGATTAAAGCGCTGCTCGAGCCCGCGGGTCTGTGGCCGAGGGTGCTCGGCTTCGACCAGTCCAAGCTCAAAGAGCTTATCAAGGATGAGACGGTAGCCCGTGAAATCCGGCAGAAGCTGACCGAGCTGAAGCAGGTGGTTTCGGCCAGTCCCCAGCTCTGGGTGAGGCGGCTGGTCGAGGAAGAATAGTAATCGGGGAGATGCCTATGATTAGCTACGATGATTTTCTTAAAGTTGATATGAGGGTGGGCAGGGTAACCAAAGTCGAGGACTTCCCCAAGGCGCGTAACCCTTCTTATAAGTTCGAGGTGGATTTCGGGGAGGAGGTGGGGATTAAACATTCCGCTGCCCAGCTGACCAACTAC
>CAYQPY010000096.1:0-4312 GCA_964419705.1 uncultured Dehalococcoidales bacterium | reverse complement strand
TGTGGCGCTAGTCAAATAGAGGATGTAACCCTTCTGGTTTAATCGCATGCCTTGTAAAGTAATCATTTTTTATACCCCCTTACTTATTCCCCCTCACCCCACAATAATATCATCCAGCTTGCGCTTGTCCCCCTAATTCACGTGTATCTGGCAGACCCCGATTTCTTCTCCATCGACAATATCGACGCTGTAGGCTATCTGGTCGCTGTCGGAGTTGAAGGCGATGTTATTCTTCTTGCAGACAATAAGACAGGTCGTCACCATGAACATGTCCGGGCTTCGCGGGAACGAGCCGCTGGTTTGCTGCCCCCCGAGCATTTTAATGTCCCCGCCGCGTGATTTCTGGTAGTGCTCCAGAGTCCGCTGCACGAGCTCCTGCGTTGGTGCCTGGTCTTGCCTCAAGATGTAAAGGTATAACATGGCTATTACTCCTTTCGTCCCCCTAAACTATCTACCCCGCAATAATATCATCCAGTGCCCGCTTGGGCACGTGGTGCACCTCGTCCTATTTATACCTCTTCACCTCGAATCTATAGAGCTTTACTTCCTCGTCGGGTTCGATGTCCGCCTTCAGGCGACAGATGTTGACCTGCTCCTCGACGGTGTCCACCCCCTCCAAATCGGGCAAAAGCAACCCCTTGCGCCACCCCGCCTCCACGATGACCCCGTACCGCCTGGGGTCGAGCTGTTTCTGGCTCTTCACCAACTCGGGCTTGCTCAGCACGTCTATGCTGTATTCCAGGTGCCTGAGCTCTTTTTTAGTGACCGGCAGGAAGCGCGGGTCGTGGGTGGCGGAGCTTATGGCGTTGGCTACGATTTCCTCGGCCACGTTATCGTGCTGGGGCTCGAAGGTGCCGATGCAGCCCCTCAGTTCGCCGAGCTTATGGATGGAGACAAAGACGCCGGATTGCTCCTTCATCTCGGCGGTGAGCCTCCTGGGCTGGAAGACTTCGCCCTTTCTAACGTAGGCATCCACCGTCTTCTTGGCCAGCCTCACCAGCGGGTGCATCTCATTCCCCTCCGCCCTTGATAATAATTCCGGCATAGCCGACCACGGAGGAGTAATCGCCGGTGACATCGCCGCTGGTCTGGTATTTGACCAGCTCCGCGCCGCTGGCGCCCAGCTCTTTGGCGGCAACGATAAGGCTGACGGCGGGCGCATAGCCGCACATGGTGATATTGAGTTCGAAGACCCTTTTCAGCAGCTCGTCCTCGTCCAGCTTCAGGATGGCGCCTATAGCCTGGGTGTCCTTCTTCTGCGCCGACTCCTGCGGCTCGTAGTGGCTCATATCGCTCGAGGCGATAATTACCACTTCCCTACCCAGTGCCTTGACCGCCCCGGCTATCTCGTGGCCAATTTCCTTGTAGATAGCGCCGTTGGGGTGGCCGAAGACGATGGGAACCAGCTTGAAATCGGGCTTGAAGTACTGCAAAAAGGGGAGCTGGACCTCGATGGAATGCTCGTAGAGGTGGGCTTTATCGTCCTCCTCCAGATTTTTGGAATCGGCCAGAATCTTTTTAGCCAGCTCCGCATCAATCTCCACCTCTCCCAGTGGCGTTTGCCAGCTGCCCTCGGTCATGATGCTCAGGGGCTTGCCGGCTCCGGTGTGATTGGGCCCCATGATGATAAAGGTGTCCTTGAACTTGATTCGGGAAACCACCGCCCCCGCTACCGCCCCGGAATAGACATAGCCAGCGTGGGGCAAAACCAGCCCGATTGCCTCTTCTTTGGCCGCATCCTCTTTAACCATCCCCGCCACCATCTCTTTAAGCTTTGAGGCTGATTCCGGATAGAATTGCCCGGCGACGACCGGTTTTCTTATCATCTTACCCTCCTCTCCGTAACCGGAGTCCGGAAGTTAAGCTCCGCCCCGCAGAAGCGGCACCTCGAGCCCTCCAGCCCGACCACCTCGGTCTGGTAGCCGAACCTCTTGATAACGGTTTTGCCGCAGGAGTAGCAGACGGTATTCTCCCGGCTGTGACCGGGTACGTTGCCGGCATAGACGAATTTAAGCCCGGCCTTTTCCCCGATATCACAGGCGTGCTCCAGGGTGGCTATTGGGGTGGGGGGTAAGCCCTGCATGTTGTGGTTGGGATAGAAGCGGGTCACGTGCCAGGGCGTCAGCTCGCCCAGATTTTCTTTTATCCAGCCGGCGATGCCCTCAAGCTGCTCGTCATCGTCGTTCATGGTGGGTATGATATTGGTCACCACCTCGACGTGCATGTTCCACTTATCCTTAGCCCGCTGGGCGACTTCCAGTATTCCCCGCCACTGGTGTACTTTAGCCAGCTTCTGGTAGAGGGAGTCGTTAAATCCCTTGATATCGACCCGCCAGGCGTCGAGGTAGGGCCCGATAGTATCCAGCGCCTCGGGGGTGAGGAAGCCGTTGGTCACGTAGGCGGTATAGAGGTGGTGCTGCTTGGCCAGCTTGGCCGAGTCGAGGGTGTATTCAAACCAGATGCTGGGCTCGTTATATGTCCAGGCGATACCCTGGCAGCGGTAGCGTAGCGCCAGCTCCACGGCCGCCTGGGGCGAGATTTCGTTGCTGCCGAGCCAGGGCTCGTTATCAGTGGGGCAGGCAATCTCCCAGTTCTGGCAGTCCTGGCAGTGGAAGTTGCACCCCCACCCCCCGATGGAGAAGGCCAGCGTGCCGGGGAAGAAGTGGAAGAGGGGCTTCTTTTCGATGGGGTCGGCGGCTACCGACGACGCCTGGCCGTAGTTCAGGTTATAGAGGACGCCGTCGCGGTTCTGATAGACGCGACAGACGCCGAACTTGCCGGGGGCGATATTGCAGCGCCACTGGCAGATGTTGCACCGCACCCGCGAGTGGGGCAGCTTTTCGTAGAGCATTGCCTTGTGCATGATGCTCCTTTTCAAATAGATTATAGCACTTGACTGGGGGCAATTATAACCCCTTTCATCCCCCCCCCCAATGTTTACTACGGCTGGAAACCTATCTTCTGCTGAATATCAGGGTCTAGGGTTGCTAGGACTTCTTTCTCGCCTTCTGTAAGTTCTAAACCTGCCTTAACCTTTAGGTAAGCGACCAGTTGGAACCTCACTGCGCTGCGAGGCAGCACTTGTTTGCCAGCGGTAACAATACCCTGCCATTGGTCCATGTCCCGACGCCAGTTACCATTGTCAGGGTGGGTGAGAGCAGTTTTAACTGCGTCCTTCCAGTCAGCACCACGCTGCCTCATGGCAACTCCCACAAACTCGCCTATAGAGGAGAGCACCCCGGAGTTCCAATGGAGATAATTCTGGCGATGCTGGGCAATGTCCATCTCATCGTTTGCCACCTTACCCCACTCAGGAAACTGCTCAGCGATGAACTCCCAGGCATCAACAAGGAACTCTACATATTCATCTTCATTGCCCTTCTCATTCTCCAACTTGTTCTCTCCCTTAAGCTGTTCCTCAACTAGGCCTCCCCTATAAGCTCCTTTAATCATGGGGTCAGTCGCTTGATAAACGCCAGCCAGTGTAAACATTTCAGTCGGGCTTTTAGCCACAGAGGCTAACTCCATATTTACCCGGACTTTAAATACGGATACTTTGTTAACCACTTCTTGCACCACGCGATTCTTTACATCCCTGTAGTCGAAGAGGATATTCAGGCTTTTTGTGGGAGGCTTTTGCGTTCTGTTAAGGTCAGAGAACAGTTGCTGGTTCGCCCTGAGGTCTATGTACGGGAAAAGCACAACAGCAATGCTGTCGTTGCGAAGCTCAGGCTCCAAATCGATGGCTTTCTCTATTCCTCCAAGGCGATGTTGACCATCAACGATTATGAGTGGGTCGTCCTGGTTGAGTGTCAATATCCCCAACGTCCACCCCGTACTCCCCACAGGGGCATCTGGATTAAAAGGTTCCCAGTCAGTTGGCTCATTGTCACCATTTTTGCCATAGGTGCAGGTAAGGGCACTGAAGCGATAGTCGCTTGGATTGCAGACCACATAATCGGCAATCTGTGCGAATCGTGCTGGGTTTGCCCGTCGATTCTCACGGAGCGTGGGTGAGAGGTCTGGATTTGGATCCGTTCCAACAATGTATCTAGGCACTTCGGCTAGAGTCAGGGTAATTATGAAGAAATCCACGCCACCTAGGTGTCCCTTGAGTGCTGGTACTTTCATTATCTTCTTAGCCTTTTCAGCAAACTTACGGAGTGCTTCCATTGTATTTTCACTTGTAGTCATTTCATGCTCCTTTTTTTATTGCTTCCATATTAGGAAATAAGCTATTTTATTGTTTACCACCTCCTTATAACGATGGTTGGAAATTTAAGTGTTAGCTGTTAACTGGCGAGGCGCTGAG
>CAYQPY010000095.1:0-4380 GCA_964419705.1 uncultured Dehalococcoidales bacterium | reverse complement strand
TGAAGGAAAAGCCGGTGCCGCCGCCGCTCTTGTGGATGAGGGCGGTGTACTTTACGGCGTCGAAGATAGACTCCATGGAATCACTGACGGGAATGACAAAGCAGGCCGACAATTGCCCCAGCTCCCGCCCCGCATTCATCAGGGTGGGGGAGTTGGGCAGGAATTCTAAATTAGCCATGAGCCGGTAGAATTCTTCTTCCCGGGCCTTGACGTCGGCCTTGGGATCATAGTTAAGCTCGGCGGTGGCTATCGCCGCCGCCACGCGGCGCAGCATCGCCTCCGGTGTCTCAATGACCTGGCCCTCTTTATCCCTCTTTAAATAGCGTTTCTCCAGGACGCGAAGAGCGTTTTCGCTCAGGTTTATGCCCGATGATGAGGGCTGTACCTGCGGTTGCACGATAGTCGTCGTTTCCATCTGAGGCTGGACCTCCTCTTCTTTGGCTGGCTCTTCGGCCTGTAAGATTTCCTCGACTATAGCTTGAATCTCCCCGTCGCTGAGCAGGCGGCTGGTGCGGCGGGGCTTGATGACCAGTTCTTCCATCCCCGGCAGGGGCTGGGCCACTATTTCCCGGGACACCAGGGACGGTTTTTGTTCCAAGCGCTCGATAACCTGGGAGGTAAGCCGCTCGACGCGGTCTCTATCCGACATGCCCATAGACTCGGCAATCTTAAAGATAGCCCGCGCAATCCGGTTGCGGTCGACCAGCGGCTGGCTGGCGGCTTTATTCCTGGTCGGGCTCATGTCCGCTTCCTCCGTCGGTTTTTAGCCACCCCCGCCAGCGCCTCATCGGGGAGGAGGGGCAGCTGGCTGGAGGGGGTAGAGGGCTCGGCTTCGGCGTCGAGCAGGGTATCTACTTCCTCTTTCAGGGCGGTGATATCGGCGAACTCCCGGTAGACGCTGGCGAAACGGATGTAGGCAATGTGGTCCAGGTTCTTCAGCCTTTCCATCACGATGTCGCCGACGACGGTGCCCGGTATCTCCGCCTTGCCCAGCTGGTAAAGCTCGGCCTCGATATCATCCACCAGCTTTTCCACGATGCCCGTGGGCAGCGGGCGCTTTTCACAGGCCTTGCGGATGCCGCTTAACAACTTTTCGCGGTCGAACTCCTCGCGCCGCTCGTCCTTTTTAATGACGAAGAGGCTGGCGGGCTGTAACCTTTCGTAGGTGGTAAAACGTTCGCCGCAGCCCAAGCACTGGCGCCGGCGGCGTATCCCGTCGTTCACCTCACGGGAGTCTATAACCTTGTCTTCAGCGTTACCGCAATAGGGACAGTTCATCGTCAATCACTACATCATATTGGGTTGCGAAGCAACCATACCACAACATATAGTGCCTGTCAAGGACTTTTGCCCCCCTTTACCCCCGATTTTTAAGACAAAGAAAAAAGGCTGCAGAGCCAGAACACTCCACAGCCTTTTTAGCCGGTATCTTCCGTTATCGCCACTGGGCCCACCCCTAAGGCGCGCCCGGTGGAGTCTTTATTAGTTTAGTTGACGGCGTAATCGGTTGGCGCCGGTGACTAAACGCGGGGCGGCGCAGGAAAGCGGGAACATCCAGTTCCTCTTCCTTACCCCTTAAGCCCCTAAGCAACTCGTTGAACTCCTCTTCCCGACTGACGCCGGCCATTCCCAACTTGGAAGCAAAGCCGGTGGCAATCAGGGTTAGCCTTATCTCCTCACCCATACTCGGGTCTTGAGCCACGCCGAAGATGATGTTGGCTTCGGGGTCTACCGCCGCCTTGATGACGTCGGCGGCTTCGTTAACCTCGAACAGGGTAAGACCGGTGCCGCCAGCGACATTAAAGAGAACACCACTAGCCCCCTCAACGGAAACATCCAGCAGCGGGCTGGCCAGGGCTTCGTTAGCCGCATCGACAGCCCGGCTCTTGCCGGAACCTATACCCATGGACATCCAGGCCGGGCCGGCGTCCTTCATCACCGCCTTAACGTCAGCGAAGTCAAGGTTTATCAGCCCGGGTACGGTGATAACCTCGGCGATAGCCTGGACACCGTGGCGCAGCACGTCGTCGGCCAGCTTGAAGGCATTATCCACCACTGTCTGCTGGTCGCAAAGGTCGAGCAGCTTGTCGTTAGGGATGATGATAAGGGTATCGACCTTGCCTAGTAAGCGGACAATACCTTCCTCAGCCACCTCGGTGCGGTGGGCGCCTTCGAAGGCGAAGGGCTTGGTGACCACGGCGATGGTCAGCGCCCCGGTCTGTTTACTGGCCTCAGCCACTACCGGAGCGGCGCCGGTGCCGGTGCCACCACCCATGCCGCAGGTGACGAAGACCATGTCGGAGCCATCGAGAATCTCGACGATTTCCTCGCGGCTCTCTTCGGCTGCCTTCTGACCCAGGTTATGGTCGCCGCCCGCGCCCAAGCCCCGGGTGAGCTTTTCACCGAGCTGGACACGGACAGGGGCTTCGGTAATAGACAGGGCCTGGGCATCGGTATTCATACCGATAAACTCCACCCCTTGAATCTGCTCCCTGACCATACGGGTGATAGCGTTACAGCCACCACCGCCCAAGCCGCAGACCTTAATCTTAGCTGGGTTTGGACTGAAGGTTGATTTTGCCATTTCTCCCCCCTCCTTTTTTAGTAAATTAGCCTATAGCTAATGGAACACCTTAAAGAGCCTGGAAACGAAGCGCTTCACACCCGAGCCAAATCCGCCGCGACCCCAGGTTTGCATCTCCCGGTGCTTGGCTCCCCAGAGCAACAGCCCAACGCTGGTGGCATATGCCGGGTCGTGCAGAGCGTCCGAGATACCGTATATGCTGCTGGGAATGCCGACTCTTACCGGCAACTGCAGGGTATTGCGCCCTAAGGCTTCGATACCCGCCAGGTTAGAACTGCCGCCGGTGAGCACTATGCCGTCGGGGACCAGCGTCTCGTAGTCGGAACTGGGCATCTCGAGCACGATAAGCCTGAGCACCTCTTCCACCCGGGCGCGGATGATGTCGCAGAGGTCCTGGTGGGAAACGCCGTGCCCGTTGGTGGTCAGGGTATCGCTGCCCGAACCCCCCTTGGTCTCATAGACCGGGGTGACGCTGCCGTACTTCTTTTTCATTTCTTCGGCCACGTCGAAGGGCAGCCCCAGCCCGATGGCGATGTCCCTGGTTATCTGGTAGCCGGCGACAGGTAGAATGGCGGTGTGCCAGATGCTGCCTTCCCGGAAGATGGCGATATCGGTGGTGCCGCCGCCGATATCGGCCAGGACGACGCCTACCTGCTTCTCATCCTCGGATAGCACCGCCTCGCTGCTGGCCAAGGGCTCCAGGATAAGGTCGTCGATATCGAGCCCTATGCCGCGGATGCACTTCACCAGGTTTTGCACCGAGGTCACGGCGGCGGTGATGATATGGGCTTCGACATCCAGCCGGAAGCCGTGCATACCCACCGGGTTCTTGACCCCCGATTGGCCGTCAACGGCGTAACCGCGAGGAATGACGTGTAGCAGCCGCCTGTCGACCGGGACCTTGACGCTGCGGGCGGTGGTCAAGACGCGCCTCAGGTCGTCGGAACGCACCAGGCGGTCGTTACGGGTGATGGCGACCACGGCCCGGTTGTTGAGCGAGGTTACATGCCGGCCGGTGACGCCGACATAGGCCGATTCTACCTTGTAACCGCTGGCCTGCTCCGCCTTCTTCACCGATTCCCGGACTGATTCCCTGGCCTCGTTAATGTTGACCACCAGCCCCTTATGCAACCCTACCGACGGCGTAACCCCCACCCCCACCACCCGGATACTGCCCGTCTCGTTCACATCGGCGATAGTGGTGCATACCTTGGTGGTACCAACATCAATAGAAGTTAAAACCCCTCGTTTTTTCATCTGCCTCCTCCTTTTTGAGATATTCGGGTCTTGATTCAATATTTCTAGTTTTCACATCTTCAAATCTCCCCGCGTGACCTTTCTTCACCTCACGGCAAGTTTAGAAGATTGAACTTCTACGTCACTATTATTTTCTGCCGACTATTATGTCGGTGACCCGCTCTCTTTTCTGAAGCGCACGTTCCACTTGCTGCACAGCGCCCCCAGGTGGGCCTGTACCTCGTTGCTCGAGTCTTCGTGCAGCTCGGCCAGGAAACCGTGCAGGAGTTCGCCCCCGGTCATCCCCGGATTGGGTTCCTTGGGGCCGGGTAAGTTCACGTAGACTATCTCGGTCATCATCTTCTGGTATTCAATAGCTGGTTTACCCACTGTTATTCTCCTTCGGCATAGAAATTCTTTCCGCCGCCCGCAACTTGGCGCTGCGGCTGCGCGGATTATAGTGGACTTCCGCCAGAGACGGAGTAATAACCTTCTTATTTATTAAGCCCAGGCAAGCATCGTCTCCGCTGGCCTGCTGGTGCATAAACTGCTTGACGATG
>CAYQPY010000094.1:0-4382 GCA_964419705.1 uncultured Dehalococcoidales bacterium | reverse complement strand
TTACCATGCAGTCCAAGTTCGGCATCGCCGTAAGCAGTGAGCTGATGGCTATGCTTTCCATCGTGCGTGACTTAGCCGATATGCGGGAGAGAATGGACAATATCACCCTTGCCTTTGATAAGAAGGGCAAACCGGTTACCACGGGCGACCTGCAGGTGGGCGGCGCTATGACCGCCTGGATGCGCAATACCGTTAATCCCACTCTGCTCTCCACCGTGGAATACCAGCCCTGCATGGTGCACGCGGGACCCTTCGCCAATATCGCCGTCGGGCAGTCTTCCATTATCGCCGACCGCATCGGCTTAAAGATGTTCGATTACCACATTACCGAGAGCGGATTTGCCGCCGACATCGGCTTTGAGAAGTTCTGGAACGTAAAATGCCGCTACAGTGGACTCAAACCCCACGTTTCGGTTTTAACGACCACCATCAGGGCTCTCAAGATGCATGGGGGCGGTCCTAAGGTAGTGGCGGGGATTCCGCTGCCCGACGCTTATAATAAAGAAGACCTGGGGCTCCTGGAGAAGGGGCTGCCCAATATGCTGCACCTTATCGGGGTTATCCGCAAGTCGGGTATCAACCCGGTGGTCTGCATCAATTGCTTCCACACTGACACCAAGGCCGAGATAGCCATGGTTAAGAAAGCGGCGGAAGCCGCCGGCGCGCGCTGCGCCGTATCCACGCACTGGGCCGACGGCGGCGACGGCGCTCTGGAATTGGCCGACGCCGTTAAGGACGCCTGCGAGGAAGAAAACGAGTTCAAGTTCCTCTATCCACAGGAAATGAAGCTGCGGGATAGGGTGAATATCATCGCCAAAGAGGTTTACGGCGCCGACGGCGTATCCTGGACTCCCGAAGCGGAAGCCAAAGCCAAGAAATTCGAAGCCGACCCTAAATATGACGACTACGCCACCATGATGGTGAAGACTCATCTGAGCCTCACCCACGACCCGACACTGAAGGGCGTGCCCAAGGGCTGGACGCTGCCCATCCGCGACGTGCTCATTTACTCCGGGACCAAGTTCCTCTGTCCCGTCGCGGGCGCTATCACCCTGATGCCGGGGACAAGCTCCAGCCCGGCCTTTAGAAAAGTAGATATCGATGTAAACACGGGTAGGGTCACCGGACTATTCTAGAACGGAGGACAATCCTTTGAGTTTTAATATCGCTGTAGCCGGAAAAGGCGGCACCGGGAAAACCTCTATAGCCAGCCTGGTTATCCGTTACCTGATGAAAAAGGGCGCCGGGCCGATTCTGGCTGTCGATGCCGACCCCAACGCCAACCTGGGGGAGAGCTTAGGGCTTGACACAGGACAGACGGTCGGCTCCCTGATTGCCTCTTTTAACGAAGAGAAGATAAACATTCCCTCCGGTATGACCAAGGAAGCCTACCTAGATGTTAAGATGAACGGCACCATCGTCGAAAGCAAGGGCATCGACCTGGTGACGATGGGCAGGGGTGAGGGGCCGGAGTGCTACTGTTATCCCAATACCATACTGAGGAAGTTCGCCGACACCCTTTCGGGGAACTATCCCTATATGGTTATGGACAACGAGGCGGGGATGGAACACCTTTCGCGGCGGACGACCCAGAATATTGACGAGCTGCTTCTAGTCTCCAACCATACCGTGAAGGGGGTGCGTACCATAGCCCGCATCATCGAGCTGGTGGACGAGCTGAAATTAATCGTCAAGCGGCAGTCGGTGATTATTAACCAGGTCCCCGACGGGCTCGACCCCATGGTTGTCGAGGAATTGAAAAGACTGGGTATAAAGCCCGCCGCCACCATCCCCCTGGATGAAGAACTGGTCAACTATGACATTCAGATGAAACCGCTGCTAACATTGCCCGATAGTTCGCGGGCGGTGCGGGCAATCGGCGATTTGATGAACAAGCTTATCGACGGAAGGGGGTAGAAAATGACGGCAAAACTTATTAAGGGCGCCGAGGTCGCCAGGGAGATTCGCGAAGAGCTGAAGAAGGAGATTGCCGAGCTCAAGGCGAAGCATAACGTGGTGCCCGGGCTGGTCACGGTGCTGGTCGGCGCCGACCCGGCCTCACAGGTCTATGTGGGCGCTAAAGAAAAGACCTCTAATGAGCTGGGCATCTACTCGGAGAGGTACGACCTGCCCGAGAAGACCACGCAGCAAGAGCTTTTGAAATTGATTGACAAGCTGAACAAAGACCCCAAGATTAACGGTATCCTGGTCCAGCTACCTCTGCCCAAGCACCTGAACGAGGGGGAAGTCCTCTACGCCATCGACCCTAAAAAAGATGTTGACGGCTTCCACCCGGTAAACGTGGGCAAGCTGATGATAGGCGAGCCCGACTATATGCCCTGCACGCCCGCCGGAATCCAGCAGTTGCTCATTCGTTCCGGCACCCAGATTGAGGGCGCCGAGGTGGTGGTGGTGGGGCGAAGCAACATCGTGGGCAAGCCCATCGCCAACATACTGCTCCAGAAGGCACCGGGGGCTAATGCCACGGTGACTATTTGCCACACCCGTACCCGCGACATGGCTTTCCATACCAGGAGGGCTGATATACTAATAGTTGCCGCGGGCAAGCCCAAGTATATTACCGCCGACATGGTCAAGGATGGCGTGGTGGTAATCGATGTGGGCGTGAACGAAATCGGCCGGACGGCCGAGGGCAAGCGAATCCTGGCCGGTGACGTTGATTTCGAAACGGTTAAAGAGAAGGCGGCGGCCATCACTCCGGTTCCGGGTGGGGTGGGGCCGATGACGATAACCATGCTCATGATGAATACCGTCAGGGCGGCTAAAGTAGCCGCGGGCTTAACTTAGGAGGTAGTCAGGATGGAATATAAGATAGAGAAGACCAAGGCACCGGGACGGGACGAGGTGGAGTTGTTGGGAGCTACCTTTGAGGAAGGCAAACCGGAGGGGGAGGAGTTGGGGAAGTGGCGGCAGAAGCTAGATAGCCGCGAGGAGAGGCTTAAGTATCTGGAGAGCGGCGAGCGTTACTGGTACAGCGAGGAGTGGTTCGGCAGCGAGAAACGCAAGAATCCAGCTTGATTTAAGGAGGGATAACGATGGCTTTTGAGGTTCCCAAGACAGCCTATAGCGGTAAGATAAAGGAGATGAAGCTGGGCGGCGGTGATAAGGCGGTAACCGTCGGCGGGGAAAGCTGTTACCCATTTTATCTCTTCGAGGGAGAGATGCCGCGCTCGCCCCGGATAGCCATGGAGGTCTGGGATATGCCCCCGCAGGACTGGGCGCCCGCCGCCTTGGAGCCTTTCGAGGGGGTGACCGACGACCCGGTGGCCTGGGCCAAGAAGTGCATCAACGATTACGGGGCGGAGATGATATGCCTGCAGCTGATTAGCACCGACCCCAACGGGCTCGGCCGCAGCGCCGATGAAGCCACGGCGGTGGTCAAGAAGGTCGCCGACGCTATTGATGTTCCCTTGATTGTCTGGGGCACGGCTAATCACGATGAAGACACCGAGGTGCTGAGGCAGGTAGCCGAGGTCTGCCAGGACAAAGACCTGATTATAGGGCCTCTGGAAGAAGGTGACCACAAGAAAATCGGCGCCGCCGCTATCGGCTATCACCATACGGTGATTGCCTCGACGCCGATAGACATCAACCTGGCCAAGCAGCTTAATATTTTGCTGGGCAACCTGGGCGTAGCCGACGAGATGATTATCGTCGACCCGACCGTGAGCTGTATCGGCTACGGCATCGAGTACTGCTACTCGGTAATGGAAAGAATGAGAATGGCGGGCTTGACGCAGCAGGACGAAAAGCTGCAGTTCCCGCTTATCTGTAACATATCCAAAGAAGCCTGGAAGACCAAAGAGGTGCATATCCCCACCGCCGAAGACCCCAAGCTGGGGGACGCCAAGAAGCGGGGAATACTGCTGGAGGCGATGTCAGCCATGGTGCTGCTGCTGGCGGGGGGGGATGTGATGGTGATGAGGCATCCCGAAGCCATAAAGCTGGTGCGCGAGATGATAACCGAATTAAGCGCCGCCAGTTAAATAAACAGTCGTAAGTTAAGGGGGGATTGCAAATGGCCGAAGAAAAGGAAACCAAGAGTATTGACCAAGGTACTAATGAGCTGATCGAAAAAGCGGCCAAAGACGGGGTTAATACCGTTTTTGACCGGGCGGACGCAATGAAGCCCTGTCCTATAGGTGCGGTGGGTAGTTGCTGCAAGAACTGCGGTATGGGACCCTGCCGGGTGCCGTTGCCCAAAGGTAGGGAGGAAACCCCTGAGGAGAAACAGAAGCGGCGGGGCATTTGTGGGGCTACCGCCGAGACTATCGCCGCCCGCAACTTTATCCGTATGGTAGCCGGAGGGGCGGCAGCCCACTCCGACCACGGGCGGGGGGTTGCCGAGCTTTTCCTGGCGG
>CAYQPY010000093.1:0-4424 GCA_964419705.1 uncultured Dehalococcoidales bacterium | reverse complement strand
CGGGCTGACGCGCAGCCTGCTGGCTAACATGGTGCAGGGGGTGACCGCTGGCTTTGAGAAGCACCTCGATATCGTCGGGGTGGGCTACCGGGCGGAAAAGACCGGGGATAACCTGACGCTCCGTATCGGCTATTCCCATACGGTGGAGGTAACCCCCTTACCCGGCCTGACGCTGGATGTGGAGGGGGGCAATCATATCAAGGTCAGCGGTATCGACAAAGAAGTCGTCGGCGAGATGGCCGCCGAGATTCGCGCCATCCGCCCGCCCGACCCCTATAAGGGCAAGGGCATTAGATATACCGGCGAGATTGTCCACCTTAAGGCGGGCAAAGCCGGTAAGGCTATAGGTCAGAAGATATAATGGTTAAAGGCGGACTAAAAGCGGCACGACTGAGAAGGCACGCCCGGGTCAGGGCTAAGCTAGCGGGTACCGCGGGTAGCCCCCGGCTCTGCGTTTTTCGCAGCCTGAACCATATCTATGCCCAGGTCATCGATGACGATAAGGGGCATACGCTGGTGACGGCTTCGACCCTGGACGGGGAGATAAAGCCCGGCGTCAACGGCAAGGCCAAGTCGGCAAGGGCGGGGCTGGTCGGCACGCTGGTGGCTAAGCGTGCCCTGGATAAAGGTATAAAACAGGTCGTTTTCGACCGTGGCGGATACAAATATCACGGCCGGGTTAAAGCCCTGGCTGAGGCGGCCCGTGAGGCCGGACTCAAGTTTTAGTCAAAGACTCTTTGAGGGGGTAGTTTTAGCTGAAGTGAAAGGACCTATAAGCAGGATAGACCCTACGGAACTTACGCTGACCGATAAGCTGATCTACATCAACCGCGTGACCAAGGTGGTGAAGGGGGGCAAGCGCCTCAGCTTCAGCGCCCTGGCGGTGACCGGCGACGGTAACGGCCACGTGGGCATCGGCGTGGGCAAGGCTAACACCGTGCCCGAAGCCATCAACAAGGCGAACTCTATCGCCCGCAAGAACCTGCTCAAGGTGCCGCTGTCCGGGACCACTATCCCTTACCAGATAACGGTCAAGTTCAGCGCCGCCAGGGTTCTGTTAAAGCCCGCCGCCCCGGGCACGGGTATTATTGCCGGGGGCAGCATCCGGGCGGTGGTTGAAGCGGCCGGCATCAAGGATATTCTGACCAAATCTTTGGGCAGCCCCAACCGCATTAACACGGCCAAGGCGACCATGATTGCCCTTAGCCAGCTCAAAATTCCCGAAGAGGAGATGGCGCGACGGCAGACCGGCGTCGATGCCGGGGAGGAAAAGGAGGAGGTCGTCGGTGGCTAAGTTGCGGGTAACCCTGATTAAGAGCGGCATCGGCTATGCCCAGGACCAGAAGAAAACGCTTAGGGCCCTGGGGCTTAACCGCTTAAATAAGAGCGTTTTGCATAACGACAACTCCTCGGTACGGGGTATGCTCGATAAAGTGAGGCACCTGATAAGGGTGGAGGAAGCAAACTAATGTTACAGGAAAAACTCTCCCCCTCTCCCGGCTCTAAGAAAGACAGGAAGAGAGTGGGCCGGGGAGACGGCAGCGGCAGAGGCACCTATTCGGGGCGGGGCTCTAAAGGACAGAAATCCCGCGCCGGATACAAGATGCGCCCCGGCTTTGAGGGGGGGCAATTGCCCTTAATCCAGCGCCTGCCGCGCAAGCGCGGTTTCACCAATCCCTTCAAGACGGAGTACAGCCTGGTCAGGCTGGATAAGCTCGGCGTTTTCGAGCCCGACAGCGAGGTGACGCCGGAGAAGCTGGTCGCCGCGGGGATAGTAAAGTCGCTTAAACACCCGATTAAGGTCCTGGCCGGCGGCGAGCTGGCTCACGCCCTGATAGTGAAGGCAAACAAATTTTCGGCGGCGGCTAAAGCCAAGATAGAAGCCGCCGGCGGTCAAGCGGAGGAGGTGGGCAGTGGCCCAGAAGCAAGGTAGACCGCGATTGTTGCAGGCCATGATTGACGCCTTCAGTCTGCCCGATTTGAGGCGGCGGATTCTTATTACCATCGGCATTCTGATAATCTTCCGCTTCATAGCCCATGTGCCTCTGCCCGGGGTGGACCTCGACGCCCTGAAAGAGCTCTTCGACCAGAATGCGTTGCTGGGCATGCTCGACATGTTCAGCGGCGGCGCCATGAGGCGCTTAAGCGTGGCGGCGATGGGGGTTTACCCCTATATCACGGCGTCCATTGTGATGACGCTGCTGGTGCCCATCATCCCCAAGCTGAGAGCGATTTCTCAGGAAGGGGAGGGGGGGCAAAACCGGATTAACCGTATTACCCACTGGCTGACCGTTCCCCTGGCGGGTCTTTCCGGCTACGGGCAGTTGGTCTATATGCAGCACGAGGGCGTTGTCGGCAGCGCCGCCATCCTGCCCATGTTAGCTATGGTGATGTCGATGATAGCCGGCACCATGTTCCTCGTCTGGCTCGGCGAGCGTATTACCGAGCACGGTATCGGCAATGGGATATCCATAATCATTTTTGCCGGCATTGTCGCCGGCTTACCCGAGATGATACAGAGTGGTTTCCTGGCTAAGGAAAACTTCGGCGGCTTAGCCGTCTATATTCTTATTGCTTTAGCCACCACCGTCTTTATCGTCTATTTTATCGAAGCCCACCGCCGCGTGCCCGTCCAGTATTCGCGGAGCGTATTTCGCGGCGGGCGTATGTACCGGCAGGCGGGCGCGACCCATATACCGTTACGGGTAAACACGGCGGGGATGATACCCCTTATCTTTGCCATGTCGCTGGTTATCTTCCCCGGCGTTGTGGCCAGCTACTTCTCCGCTCCCATAGGGGCCGACCCTAACTTCGCCAACTTTATCGTCGACCTGTTTAACCCCAACGCGGCGCTGCCGCTGGGCTTGTTCTACTGGGGGCTTTATTTCCTGCTCACCGTCGGCTTTGCCTTCTTCTACACCATGGTCATCTTCGAGCAGCAGGACCTGCCCAATGCCCTGCAGCGGCAGGGCGGATTTATCCCCGGCATAAGACCGGGGCCGCATACTAAAGAATATCTGGACGGGGTGATAAAGCGTATTACCTGGGCCGGGGCTTTGTTCCTGGCCATCGTGGCGGTGATACCCTTTGTCGCCCGCGAGATTACCGACGTTCAGGTGATACAGCTATCCAGTATGGGTCTTCTTATCGTAGTCGGCGTGATTCTGGATACCATGAAGCAGATGGAGGCGCAACTGGTGATGCGGCGCTATGAGGGCTTCATTAAATAGGGAGAATGGTGTATATTGTTTTTTTGGGAGCCCCGGGCGCGGGGAAGGGAACACAAGCCGCCAGTGTGGCGCGAGAGTTAAAACTGGGTTATATCGCTACCGGCGACCTGTTTCGGCAGGCGCTGGAGCGGGGGACCGAGTTGGGGCTAGCGGCGAAGGCCTATATGGAGAAGGGGGTGCTGGTCCCCGACCGGGTGACGATAGATATGGTTCTGGAGCGGATTTCGGCTCCGGATAGCGGGGGAGGGGCGGTCTTCGACGGCTTTCCCCGCAATCTGAAGCAGGCAGAGGCTCTGGATGAAGCCCTGGCTCGTCAGGGAAAGGCCATAGATAAGGTGGTTTACATCAAGGTATCGGTGGTGGAGGTGCTAAAGAGGCTGGGCGGGCGACGGGTCTGCCGGCAGTGCCAGGCGCCGTGCCACGTCACCGATTCCCCTCCCCGGGTGGAGGGGCGGTGCGATAAGTGCGGCGGCGAGCTCTACCAGCGCCCCGACGATACCGAGGATAGCATTAAAAAGCGGCTGGAGGTCTACTCGGATGAGACCGCTCCGCTTATCGACTATTATCGCCGGGACGGCAAGCTGCTGGAAATAGCCGGTGAGGGGGGTGTGGAGGTGGTGGCGAAAAGAATAGTTGCCGTCCTGGACGGAGAACGTTTATAGTTAAATGAGTATTATTATTAAATCGGAGCGAGAGATTGCCCTGATGCGTCAGGCGGGGAAGATTGTCGGCACGGTGTTGGCCATATTGAGCCTGAAGGTGAAACCGGGAATGAAAACCAAGGAGCTGGATGCCATAGCTGCCGAAGAGGTGAAAAAACTGGGGGCTAAACCCTCGTTTAAGGGATACCACGGGTTCCCGGCCACTCTCTGCGTCTCGGTCAATGACGAGATAGTGCACGGCATACCCGGCGAGCGGGTTTTGCGAGAAGGTGATATAGTGTCTCTAGACTTTGGTGCTATCTATAAGGGTTTTCAAGGCGACAGTGCCGTTACCGTAGGGGTGGGGGAGATAAGCCCGAAGGCTAAGAAGCTTATGGAAGCTACCGATGGTGCTTTAAGAGCGGGCATTACCGCCGCCCATGACGGTGCCAAGCTGGGGGATATCTCGGCGGCTATCCAGGGCTATGCCGAGGGGAGGGGCTATTCGGTGGTGCGCGAGTATACCGGTCACGGTATCGGGCGCGAGATGCAC
>CAYQPY010000092.1:0-4487 GCA_964419705.1 uncultured Dehalococcoidales bacterium | reverse complement strand
TCCTCGCCCATAGGCGATTCCAGCGATATGGGCAGTTGCGAGACCTTGACGATTTCGCCCACCTTTTCCGCCGAGATTTCCATTTCCTTGCCGATTTCCTTGGCCGTCGGCTCGCGGCCGTGTTCCTGTGCCAGGCGGCGGCTCACCCGCAGCAATTTGTTGATGGTCTCGACCATATGCACCGGTATGCGGATGGTGCGCGCCTGGTCGGCGATGGCGCGGGTAATCGCCTGGCGAATCCACCAGGTGGCGTAGGTGCTGAACTTATAGCCCTTGCGGTAGTCGAACTTCTCCACCGCCCGCAGCAGCCCGATGTTGCCTTCCTGAATGAGGTCGAGTAGCGACATGCCCCGCCCGATGTGTTTCTTGGCTACGCTGACCACCAGGCGCAGGTTGGCTTCGGTGAGGTGGTTGGCTGCTTTTTCCGCCTCGCGCTCGATGTTATCCAGGTAAGCCTGGAGCTGCTGTTCGTATTCATTGATGGCTTTGATGCAACTGGGCTTGGTCACCAGCATGGCTATTCCCGCCAGCGTGACCTTGGCGCCGATAGCTTCCAGAATCTCCTTGGGCAGCAGGGTGATGTTCAGCGAGAGTTCGGCCAGAAAAAGCTCGGTTTCGGCTATCGATTTACCGGTCTGGTGGCTAATGGCCAGGATGAGCTGCGGCTTTATCTCGCCGTCGATGCTTTCCCGCAGCGTGGCGTTGGAGATGGTTTCCAGGAAGCCGTTGCTGGTTTTTGTCTGGAGCTGTTCCTGGATGAGGTGGATGGTGGGGGTGGCCTGGGAAAGCTCTTCCAGTACGGCGAGGATTAACTCGGTGGCCGAGGGGTCCCGGTTGTTCTTAAGCAGGTAGCTTTGTCTAATCTCCTTGATGCGCCGGCCTTCCTCCATCTTCCGCGCCAGGTATTTTTCCTCGTCGGCGGTGAGCAGGTGCACCCGCCCGATTTCGTGCAGGTACATGCGGACGGGGTCGTCCACTACCTCCTGCTCCTCGGGCTGCTCCAGGGGCGTTTCCGTCTCCGTTTCCTGCTCCACCTCATCCTTCTCGAAATCGAGATGCCTTGCCTCGCGCCAGAGCGTCGTCGACTCGGTGGAGTCGCCGTTATTGCTGTCGTCGTCGGAGTCGTCGTCCCGCGGACGGAAGCGCCGATTCCCTTCGCTTTCTCGCTTCATTGCCTCACCCTCTTTGCTCCAGTTGCCGCTGTCTTTTTTGGGAGAAGACCTCGCCCAGCTGGCTGTTGACCTCTATCCCCTGTTCCTTGAGTTTGGCCAGGTCGGCGGCTTTGCCTCCCGACTCGGCTTCCTGCGCCAGCACGGCTTCTATCTTCGCCGCCAGGCCGCGGAGGTGTCTTTCCCGCAGCCGCAGGGCGCACTCGGCGTATTTTGGCGCTATCCTGTTGGGCGACAGGCTCCTGCCCAGCAGGGTATCGAGGTGCTCGTGGGTTGCCGGGTCGAGCCTATCTCTCAACTCTTCTATTTTAACACTCTCCTGCCGCGCAATAAAGATTTCGCGGTTTTGGCTGCTTTCGAAGTATTCGGGCAGCAGCTCTTCGTCTTTGACCTTAAGCTCGGGGTGCTGCAAAAGTAACGACAGGCAGTAGTCCTCGATGGGGTTGCTCATAAGCGGTTGCAGGTCCGTCTCCGGTTTCGGCTTGATTGGCGCCCGTTTGGGCCTGATTTTGAGCCGGCTCAAAGCCGCTTCCACGCTACGCTCGCTGACCTGCACCAGCCCGGCCAGCTTTTGCAGGTAGTGTGCCTGGCGGATGGGGTCTTTTATCTCGGCGAGAATGGGCAGCAGCTTTTCCACCGCCAGCGACTTGTCTTTGGCCGTAGTCAAATCAAGCTTGGAGGCGACCATATTAAAGGTGAAATCGACCACGGGCAGCGCTCCCGCCAGCAGTTTCGGCCAGGCCTGGGGGTCTTCCTTGATAACGTCGTCGGGGTCCTTGCCCTGGGGTAGAATAACCACCTTGACCTCGGCACCGAGGGCGTTTTCGAATTCGACGCCGCGCAGCATGGCTTCTTCTCCGGCGGCGTCGGCGTCGAGAGCCAGGGTGATGTTTTTGGTTATCCTCTTCAGGGTGTTGACCTGTCTATCGGTAACCGATGTCCCCATCGAGGCGACGACATTGGTAAAGCCGTTCTGGTGGGCGGTGATAACGTCCATATAGCCCTCGACAATTACCGCCAGCCCCTGCTCTCTAATAGCCTCCTTAGCCAGGTTGAGGGCGTAGAGGTTGCCGCTTTTATCGAAGACGGGGGTCTGGGGGGAATTGATATATTTGGGCTGGGAATCATCGAGCACCCTCGACCCGAAGCCGATAACGCGCCCGCGAGCGTCGGCGATGGGGAACATCAGCTTGTGGCGAAAGCGGTCGTGGCTTTTCTTGTCCTCTGCTTCTATTATCAGGCCGCCATCGAGCATTTCCTTCTCGCTGTAGCCTTTTTCGGCGAGGTATTTCTTGAGCTCTCCCCAGCTGTTGAGGCTGTAGCCGAGCTGGAAGTTTTTGACGGTCTCATCCTTAAAACCGCGTTTTTCTACATAGCTGCGCGCCTTTTCCCCGGCCGGAGAGTTGAGCAGGCTGTGGAAATAGAGTGCCGCCGCCTGGTTGACCTGGTAGAGCTTTTGCCTCTCCTCGCTTTCGGCACCGGGCTCGAATTTCGATGGTATAGTTACACCGGCTTTCTGGGCGAGCTCTCTTAGCGCCTCGCTGAAGTCGATGCCCTGCTTTTTCATGATGAAGGAGAAGACGTCGCCGCCCGTGTTGCAGCCGAAGCAGTGCCAGCTTTGCTGCTCGGGATAAACGTAAAATGAGGGGTTTTTCTCGCCGTGGAAGGGACAGAGCCCCCTGAAGGTACGCCCCGATTTGGTCAGGGTGATATGCTGACCGATGATGTCAATGATGTCTATCTTCTGTTTTACGTCGTCGATAACGCTCATAATATTATTTTACTACAGATAGGGGTTTGACTCCTATTATACCTCTTATTGGAGGGGTACACCCATCCGCCCCACCCCGATTTTATCTATTCCCGCCCACCGCCCTTTTAAGGAATTAAGAGGGGCGAAGCCCCCCTTTGAAAGACGTTTGTGGGTGGGCTGGTGTGGGAAGAATAACCTGGGGGCGAGATATGTGAATAGAGATTGCTTCGTCGCTTCACTCCTCGCAATGACATATTATAAGTAAGAACTCCTTGAATGACAATAGGTCGCTACGCTTATAGCGAAGACCTTTCCCCTTTACCCCTTCAAAACATGGTGGGGGATTGTATTTCCGGGGGTTTATCTTTCGGGGCTTCGGGGCTCTTCTTTTCGGGCTTGGGGGAAAGTTCCTCCGCTATTCTCATCGCGTAGAGGTCGGTCATGCCGGCGATATAGTCCACCACCCTCCGTTCCACCTTATCGCTGTAGAAGCTGTATTCGGGGGGCATTTTATCCTCATATTCGTTGAAGTGCTTGTAGAGCAGGCGGACTATCTCCCGCGCCCGCTCCGATTCTTTCTGGGCGGAGCGGATGTTATAGACGCGCTCGAAGAGAAAGTTGCGCAGATTGTTGGTCGCCTCTAAAATCTCGGGGCTCATAGTCAAAATGGGGTCTTCGCTTTCGCCGTCCCTGATGTCCCAGGAGTGCTCGATGATATCGCAGACCATGGTGTTGATGCGCTTGGAATGGGTGTTGCCCAGCTTGGCGATGGTCAGCACGGGCAGGTCGCCTTCGGTAATCATATCCGCCCTGATGGCGTCCTCAATATCGTGGTTGATGTAAGCCACCGAATCAGAAATCTTGACCACAGCGCCCTCGAAAGTGGCCGGTTTGCCACCTTCCTCGCCCATTATGTCCTCTTGAGTCTTGGAGTGGTTCAGGATACCGTCTCGCACCTCCCAGGTGAGGTTCAAGCCCCTGCCGTTTTTCTCCAGCTTTTCGACGACACGCAGGCTCTGCTCGTTGTGGCTGAAGCCGGGCTTGTAAAGCTCGTTTAAGACCTCCTCACCGACATGGCCGAAGGGGGTGTGTCCCAGGTCGTGTCCCAGGGCGATGGCTTCGGTCAGGTCTTCGTTGAGGTTCAGGGCGCGGGCGATGGTGCGGGCGATTTGCGCCACCTCCAGGGTATGGGTGAGGCGGGTGGCGTAGTGGTCGCCGAGGGGGGCGATAAAGACCTGCGTCTTATGCTTGAGCCGCCGAAAGGACTTGCTGTGTATGATGCGGTCGCGGTCATGCTGAAAGGCGGTGCGCACCGCGTCGGGCGCTTCCTCCCGCTCTCTACCCTTCGAGTCCTTACTCTTGACGGCGTGGGGAGAGAGGCTCTCTTCCCGTTCCTCGGTTAGCTGACGAATATGTAGCTCGTCAATCATTTGCCCTTTAGCTTGGCTTCGGCTTTAGCGATTATCTCGCGGGTGGTGCCAATCATATCCGGGCTTACCGAGACCGAGTTGATGCCCCATTCCACCAGCTTTTCGGTAAGCTCGGGGTATTCCGAGGGCGCCTGC
>CAYQPY010000091.1:0-4532 GCA_964419705.1 uncultured Dehalococcoidales bacterium | reverse complement strand
GGCCAGGTTGGTATAGGGTCCTTCGATTGAATGCTTGAATGCAGTATGAAAAAGATCCTTAATATTATAAATTCCTAAGCGGGGATCCGAAGCCAAAGATTTAAAAATAAAAAACGCAGTGAAAATCGAAGATAGAATTGCAACGTGCATTACCACTTGAGAGATGAGTTTGCGACTCCAACGCCCAACAAGCAAGGGCGCGGAAATAAAAACCCAAAAAAATGTTTTTAATTCTTTTAATAACTTTTTGGGGTGGGCAGGGTGGGACAAAACAACCTGCGCCAAACAAGGTGGGGTGGGGAAAAGACCTTGCGAAGACAGTCATAAATCGAAACGGGGAAGTTTTCTTGTAAAATAATGTAAAAGACACTTGACATTTAGTAATATATATCTTACAATATGTACTGTTCAGATTACCTGAGGAGGAGGTGAAAATGGCACCGTTACAGAAAAGAGCCTGGTGGGGACTGGGGGTAGGGTTGGCTTTCACCGTCGCCTTCGTGCTGGCCTTTGTCCTGATGGGGGGCATCGAGGCCTTCGATACCAACCAGGGCTTTCGCATAATCGTCAACGTGATCTGGATTGGAGGGCTGGTAACCCACCTCGTCATCATGGACTTAACCCTGCGCAAGCCGAGGATGGTGGACGAAAGGGACAGGGCGATTCGGGAGCGGGCGCCCCGCATCCAGTGGATAGCGGTGCTCCTCACGCTGGCGGCCTGGGTAATCGTCCTGAACGAGGTCTATCAGGAAACCAGCCTCGTACCCGCCACCTATTTGTATGTGATGTTCATGTCCGTGCTCATTGTGAGCTGGCTGTCGCTATCGCTGGGCATCATCATCGGTTACTGGAGAATGAACCGAAATGCCTAGGATAAACAACCAGATACGCCGATTGCGCTTCGACCACGGCGAGATAACGCAGGAGGAGCTGGCCCAGCGCGCCGGCTGCACGCGCCAGACCATAATCGCCCTGGAGCAGGGCAAATACGTGCCCTCCATCGAGCTTGCCTTTAAGATTGCCAAAGCCTTCGGCGTAGCGCTGGAAGAGGTCTTTCAATACGAGGATTAAGGGGGACAAGATGAGCTATAAAAGATACCGATTATTTACGGCCATAACGATGGTTATCGTCGCCGCCTCGGTAGCCTGGGCGGTGGTCAATAGTAATGCCTGGATACCGGCGCCCGTTATCGTAGCCGCCACCGTGATTGGCATTATCCTCCGTAAAAGGGTCAGGGAGTTAGCCGTCGACGAGAGGGTGACCAACATCTCGGAGAAGGCTTTAGCCTTCGCCAGCGGTGTCTTTCTCATCGTGGCTGCTCCCATCGGGCTCACCCTGGTCGCTCTAGGCTGGGAAAGCTCTTCCGACCTCTATGTAATAGGCTTAACCATAACCTTCACCGTCTGCGGGATAGCCTTGTTTTACTATGCCGCCAATCTCTACTACAATAGGAAATATAGCGGTAAGAAATGAAAAGTCTCTTAGTCCATAGCTGCTGCGCCCACTGCGCCGCCTATACCGTGGAGCACTGGCGTCAGCAAGGTTACGAGGTCAGCGCGCTCTGGTACAACCCCAACATCCACCCCTACACCGAGCACCAGCAGCGCCTGGAGGCAATGCAGACGCTGGCGGGGGAGATGGAGCTGCCCCTGATAAACACGGGCGGCTATGACATCGTCGAATACTTCCGCGGGGTGGCGGGGCATGAAGCCGAGCGCTGCGGGCACTGCTTTAGATTGCGCCTGTCGAAAACGGCGGAAACGGCCAAGGAGATGGGCTTCGACGCCTTCACCACCACCCTGCTCATCAGCCCCCACCAGAAGCACGATTTATTAAAGGAAATCGGGGCGGAGCTGGGCGGGGAGGTGGAGTTTCTCTACGCCGACCTGAGGAAGCGCTACTCGGACAGCCGCCACATCACCAAGCCGATGAACCTTTACCGCCAGCAGTACTGCGGCTGCGTCTATAGCGAGTGGGAGCGCTACGGCGATACCACTATAAAATAAAAGGGAGTCCTTCCGGGAAGGACTCCCTTCTGATATTAGCACCAGTGGTCGGTTAAGCAGTCGGCTTTACAATCAGCACCACCCGCGCCAGGTTACCATCGACTACCATCACCACACTATCGCCAACGGCAATATCGCTGAATTCAGCCTGCCCACCGAAGGAGCAAGGCCCCTTGAAGCAGAGCCCGGGCATGGGCGCTCCTTCCGTCTGAGCTAGCTGGTTCTGGAGCCTCGCCTGATGGCGGGCGGAAACCGCCGCCCGCACCCGGTTTTGACTCCCCTGACCCTGGCCATTCCCAACTCGGGCTTTAAGCTCTGTCTGGTTCTGCTGCCTGAGCTGCCACCGCTGCTGCGCCGAAGCCATAACTTGGCCCGGCACTGACAGCTGGTAGTACAGGGTAGCCTCACCTACCGCTATGGTAAGCTCCTCTTCCCCGGACTGGATGACAAACTCCTGGTCGCCGATGCTGAGCACTTCGCCTCTTAACAGTTCGCCCTCTAAATCGCCGACCCAGGACGCCGAATCCGGGGCGGCCAGGGCGGGAATAGCCATCCCCAGGACCAGCGCCAGAGCCAAGACGGATGCCCCGGCCAGTTTTAATACCTTCGACATTCTACTTTAACCTCCTCTAATTCAGGCTCCATTTCGCCGGTTAAAATCAGCCAGATTACGGCTAACAACTTCTTCATCTCCAAACTCCTTTAAAAATTCTCATCAGTCCTCGATGGCGTAAGCCACCTGGACGGTAAGGGTAAGTTCCAGCTCGCCGGGGCTTATCGACGTCGACGCTGCCTCAATGACCACCGGAGCCATCATATCCAGACCCCTGTAGTCTACAGGAGTATATATGCTGCCTTCCGAGATGTAGGTCGGCGCGCCCAGCTCGATTCCGGCCAGCTCGGCCAGTTGCTCGGCTTTAGCCTTGGCATCGGCCATGGCATCCTTCCTTATCTCCTCGTAGTATTCCGAGGGGTCGTCGATAGAGAAGGCGATGTTGTTGATGCGGGTCAGGTCGCCGCCGGCTTCGGCCACGGCGTCGATAATAGCGCCGACGCTATCTATCTCCCTTATGGTGACCGACACCGTGTTGTTCACCTCGTAGCCGATGACGACCTCTTCGTTGTCATCGCTATCCCAGCGGGTGTCCTGATTGATGCTGAAATACTGGGTCTGTATATCATCCTCGTCCACGCCGCTATCGGTCAGGGCATCCATGATGGCCGCCATAGCCGCCGACGCCTGAGATTGAGCCTCGGCGACAGTGTCCGCCTTGGCCTCAATGCCTAAGTAAAGGGTGGCGATGTCGGGAGTGACGGTAATCTCGCCCTCGCCGCTGACCCAGATGCCCTCCTGCTGGCTGTTTATGTCTATCGTGCCGATGTTGGTCGGGCCGGCCGTGCAGGCGGAAAACCCCACCAGGGATAAGACCAGAGCCAGACTTACCACCACCATACCCCCAACCACTAGCAAATTCCGTTTCATGATTCACCTCCTTTCCAAAGTCGCTTTAACTGTTTCTACCTATATATAACGAAAAAGTCGCCGTTTGGTTAGCGGCGACTTAGATGATTTTGGGGAAAGGTGGAATTATTGCAAGGCTTCGAGGACTTTTTGGTAGCCTTCTTCCGATACCATAATCGCCTCCAGCAAAGCCTCCCTCACCGATTCGGGCACATCGTCCAGCATAGCCAGGAGCACGGCCTGGTTGTTATCCGCCGATTCCGCCACCTTCACCGTAAGCCCCGCCCGATTCTGGGACTGACCGTGGCCATGGTGGCCCCACCCCCCGGACTCCTCCACCACCACCGGCGGTGGTTCCACCGGGGCTGCCTCGGAGTCATCAGCGCCATCGGCTCCACCAGCGTCACCATCCGACGCCGTCACAAACAACTGCGCCTCGCCCCCTTCCAGTTCAGAGACCAGAACGACCAGTTTTTCCAGGCGGTCATCCAGGCGCTCGGTGAGCACCTCAACCTGATGGGCGTCGCCCCTGTCGGCCATATAGATTATCTCGGCCACCCTCCTATCGGCAAAGCCGGCGCAGAGCCTGGCTCTGCCTATCTCAGAGGTGGTCAGCGCCAGTTGCACGTTCTCGGTAGCCAGCTTGACCGGATAGAGAATGCTGTCGGGCATACTATTGCTGGCGGCGGCAACGGTGCCTCCCCCCGCCATGAGCACGACGAGGACGATAGCCAGCGCCGTCGCCCACCGCGGCAGCCAGCCGAAGAAGGGGCGGCGTTTGGGGGCGGCTTTCTCCTGCAGCGCCGAGCGGAACTGGTACCTGGCCCTGGTTTTGAACTCGGGCCTCGGCTCAACCGCCGACGCTGCCTTGACCGCCAGCACCGTCTCCAGCAAAGGCTTGAGCTCAGCGGCCTGCTCCGGATAGCGCTCAAGGCACTGCTCCAGGGTCTCGCCATCGAGCACTATGCGCTCCAGGCATTCGTCGAAGATATTATCGAATTCTTTCTTTTTCATTGTTCCGTCACCAACATTGTCCGTCGCAGGGCGACGATGGCGCTGTGCT
>CAYQPY010000090.1:0-4590 GCA_964419705.1 uncultured Dehalococcoidales bacterium | reverse complement strand
CCGAACGCGCCGGCTTCCCCCTCAACTGCTGCAGCTGGATTAAGGGCATCTACGGGGCATGTATGGAGCATAAAATTGATACCGTCCTCTGCGTCACCACCGGCGATTGCTCCAACACCGTCATGCTCATGGAGGTGCTAAGGCTCAGGGGCGTCAAGGCCATACCCTTCGCCTTCCCCGACCACCCCGACCCCACCCTGATGCAAAGGTCGCTGGAGGAGTTAGCCGAGACACTGGGCACCACGCTCGAAGCCGCTAATAAGGTTAGAGACGAACTAGCGCCCTGCCGAAAATCAGCGCTCAAGCTGGACGAGCTTACCTGGAAAGAAGGGGTGGTCAGCGGCTACGAGAACCACCTCTGGCTGGTATCCGCCTCCGACTTTAACCGGGACTACCGGAACTATCAGCGGGAGTTAGAGGAGTTAATAAAGGAGTGCCGCCAGCGCCCGCCCTACCCCTCCCACTATTTGAGGATAGCCTATCTGGGCGTGCCCTCGGTCTACGGACGCGACCTGTACAAGTATTTGGAGAGCAATGGGGCCAGGGTGGTCTTCAATGAAATCCAGCGCCAGTTCGCCATGCTCGACCCCACCGACTCCCTGGCCGAGCAGTACGCCAACTACACCTACCCCTACTCCATATACGACCGCCTCAAGGATATCACCGCCGAGCTTAAAAAACGCAGAGTGGACGGGGTAATTCACTACGTCCAGGCGTTCTGCCACCGCGGCATCGGCGACATCATATTCCGGGACGCCATAAAACTACCCATTCTCACCCTGGAAGGCAACGACGACTTCTTATTGAGCCAGCACCTCAAGACCAGGGTAGAAGCCTTTACCGACATGCTGCAGCGCAGCCGTCGCCAGATGAAAATAGCTGAGGAGGTATAGATATGACCAAACTGGGCATAAACGGCTTCGGGCGGGTGGGGAGATTGACCTTAAGGGCGCTTAACCAGTATCACAAAGGCAAACTGGAGGTGGTCGCCGTCAACGACCTGACCGACACCAGGACCAACGCCCACCTGCTGAAATGGGACAGCTCCTACGGCGCCTACCCCGGTGAGGTCAAAGCCACCGAGGATAGCATTATGGTCGACGGCAAAAAGGTGAAGGTCTTCGCCGAGCGCGAGCCGGCTAAAATACCCTGGCGCGACCTCGGCGTGGAAATTGTCATCGAGTCCACCGGTCTCTTCGCCGACGCCACCAAAGCGGCGGCGCACCTCGAAGGCGGTGCCAAGAAGGTAATTATCTCAGCGCCAGCAAAAAACGAGGATATAACCATCGTCCTCGGCGTCAATGAAGCCCGATACCAGCCCGACAAGCATAATATTATCTCCAACGCCTCCTGCACCACCAACTGCATCGCCCCCGTGGTCAAGGTGCTACACCAGAGCTTTGGCGTAAATAAGGGTCTGATGACCACCATTCACGCCTATACCAACGACCAGAGGCTGCTGGATACCTTCCACCGCGACCTGCGGCGGGCGCGAGCCGCCGCGCTTAATATCATCCCCACCACCACCGGCGCCGCCCGTGTCGTAACCCAGGTCATTCCCGAGCTTAAAGGTAGATTGCACGGCCTGGCGCTCAGGGTGCCGACGGCCACCGTTTCGCTGATCGACCTCGTCGCCGACCTGGAGAAAGAGGCAACCGTAGAAGAGGTCAACAAGGCCCTGGAGAAGGCGGCCGCCGGAGAGTTAAAGGGCATTATGGAGTACTGCTCGGAAGAGCTGGTCAGCATCGACTTCAAGGGCAACCCGGCCAGCTCCATCGTTGACGCCCCCACCACCATGCTCATCGGCGGCAACATGGTCAAGGTGCTCGCCTGGTACGACAACGAGTGGGGTTACAGCTGTCGCTTGGGCGACCTGGCCGCCTATATCGCGGGCAAGGGACTATAGCCCCCCCACCCACAGTCAGGGTTGACATTGTAAGGCAACTATGATTACAATATACAAAATAGTCTTAATTTACGAGGTGAAAAAATGAAATTGGTAGTTGTAGGTCTTGGACAATGTGGCGGTAGGATTGCCGATGCATTTGCCCGTCTAAACAAAAGAGCACGCGCTCACCGCGGGATGGAGATAGTTACCGGTGCTTTCGCCGTAAACACGGATGCCGCTGATTTAAGCGGGTTGCAAACCATCAGGCCTGATTATCAGCACCGGATTCTGATCGGCGGACGGAGGACTGGCGGTCACGGCGTAGGTAAAATCAACGAGCTAGGGGCCGAAGTAGCCAGGGAAGACGGTGACAAGGTCGTCGACGCCCTGAGAACAGCCCACCGCTTCTTTGAGACCGACGCCTTCCTGCTCGTCGCCGGCGTCGCCGGCGGTACCGGCTCGGGGGCGTTGCCCATCATCACCCAGATGATGAAAGACCGCTACATTGATAAACCGGTCTACTCGATGGCCGTTCTCCCCTTCGCCCACGAAGAGGAGACCGAGGAAAGGACTATCTACAACGCGGCTACCTGCCTTAAATCCCTCTATACCACGGCCGACGCCGTATTCCTGGCCGACAATCAGCGCTTCGTCAGGAAGGACTTCTCGCTGAGGAACAATCTCACCCAGATTAACGACCTCATGGTCGAACCCTTCTTCAACCTGCTCTGCGCCGGTGAAGAGACCAGGCGCCGCCACATCGGTGCCCGCATGGTCGACGCCGGAGACATCATCCAGAGTTTGGTCGGCTGGACGGTAATCGGCTACGGCAAGTCGCAACTGCCCACCTGGAAGCTCTTCTCCTGGGGCCGCAACTTCCGCAAGAAGAGCACCGAGACCCACCGCGGCATTCAGGCGATGGACGAAGCCCTAAGCGAGCTTTCCGTCAAGTGCAACCCCGCGGAGTCGGGCCGAGCCCTGTACATGGTTTCGGCGCCGCACAAAGAGATGAACATGGACTTGGTCAAAGACCTCGGCGAGTACCTCAGGGACATGGCTCCCGAGGCCGTCATCAGGAACGGCGACTACCCCAGAGAGAAGAATATGATTGACGTCACCCTGGTCCTCTCTGAGCTGGGCGCCGTGGACAAGATTAAGAGCTACTACGAAACCGCCACCCAGTTCATCCACGCCTCCAAGGGTAGAGAGAAACAGGCCGAGGGTAAACTCAAGGAAATAGAAGAAGCCTCCAAGGACATACCCTCATTACTGTAATCAAACACTAGACTTTAAGCCAGCTTTACCGGTTCCCGGTAAAGCTGGCTTTTATTTAATAATAAACCTCCCTCGGCTCTAAAATGCCTTTTGGAAACCAGCCGATTTAGGGTATAATAGAGGCAGCGATGGCATCTCAAGTCTTTTACCGCAAGTGGCGCCCCCAGACCCTGGCCGACGTCGTCGGTCAAGCGGCGGTAACCCAGACTCTAACTAACGCCATCAAGAGCGGGCATGTCTCCCACGCCTATCTCTTCTACGGCCCACGGGGAACGGGCAAGACCTCCACCGGCCGCATCCTGGCCAAAGCGGTCAACTGCCTCAGCACCGATAAGGAAAAACCCTGCAACGCCTGCGAGATGTGCCTGGCCATAACCGAGGGCAGCGCCATGGATGTCATTGAAATCGACGCCGCCAGCAACACCAGCGTCGACGATATTCGCAGCCTGCGCGAAAAGGTAAACTACGCCCCCGGCCAAGCGCGCTACAAGGTCTATATCATCGACGAAGTCCATATGCTCAGCAACAGCGCCTCCAACGCCCTGCTCAAAACGCTGGAGGAGCCGCCGCCCCAGGTCATCTTCATACTGGCGACTACGGAAATCCATAAGGTATTACCCACGATTCTATCCCGCTGTCAGCGCTTCGACTTCAGGCGCATCTCCCAATCCGACCTGGTGGCTAAAATGGAACGCATCTGTGAAGCCGAAGGCATCAAGGTAGAACCGGAGGGGCTGAGGCTCATCGCCCGCAGCGCCACCGGAAGCTTCCGCGACGCTGAAAACCTGCTGGAACAGCTGAACACCTACTACGGCAACGAAATCGGCCTGCCCCAGGTGCAGGCCGTACTGGGCATCACCGGCGACGAGCGGGCTAAAGAGCTGGCCAAGCACATCGTTAATAACGATATTTCGGCGGGCGTGGCCACGATAAACGCCGTCGATAGCGACGGCCTGGACTTAAGACAGTTCAATCGGGAGCTGGTGGCCTACCTGCGGCATTTGCTTCTGGTAAAGACCGGCTCCGAGGAAGCCGTTGACCTCACCGCCGAGGATATCGCCGAGCTCAAAGAGCTGGCGGCTAAGACCACGCTGGCTCAGATACTGCGGGCGATAAAGCTCTTCGGGCAGCTCGAAATCGGCTTCGATAACTATTCCACACTGCCCCTGGAGTTGGCGCTGGTCGATTGCACCCAGCCCCCCGCCGAAGCCGTCAAGAACCCCGCCCCCCCACCCCAATACGAAGCCCCACCGGTGAAAGCGGCGCCCAAAAAGACGGCAGCTAAAGCCAAGGCCGCCGATGCAGCCAAGGACGTGCCCGAGACAAAGGCAGAAGATAAACCCAATGCAGAGCCAGCCGATACGCCCTAAGATACCCCCCAGCCGGAGAATACGCCCCCACCCACCACCCCACCCGAACTCCACAGC
>CAYQPY010000089.1:0-4620 GCA_964419705.1 uncultured Dehalococcoidales bacterium | reverse complement strand
GATATTGATGACCACCACCGGGTGCCGTCCCACCATCAAAAGCCCGTGATAGGCCTCTTCCACCGCCCGCGCCAGCATGCGGCTGTTTACCCAGCGGCGGTTGACAAAGAAGCTCAAGTAACCCCGTCCCGAACGGCTGACTTTAGGTAGGCCGACCATGCCCGTTACGCGGGGCGTTGCCTCGCCTTTAAACTCAATCATATTTCCGGCTATCTCGGCACCATAGACCTCGGCTACGCTGTCCAGCAGCTTACCGCTGCCCGGTGTATTTAAAGCCGCCCTACCGTCGAGGAACAGGGAAAACTTGACCTCGGGGAAGGCAAGTGCGTAGTGGCTGACCACGTTGGCGATATGGCTGTTCTCGGTAGATACCGACTTGAGGAATTTCAGTCGGGCGGGTATCTTGCGGAAGAGGTTGAGTACGCTGACCGTCGTCCCCTGAGAGCGCCCTTTGGCGGCGCGCTCGGCGATGGCGCCGTCCTTCAAGCCGATATAGCTGCCCGCCTCTTCACCGTCGGCGCAGGTGGTCATATCCACACGGGCTACGGCGGTAATGCTAGGCAGGGCTTCACCCCGAAAACCGAGGCTGGAGATAGATTCCAGGTCGTCCAGGTCGTCAATCTTGCTGGTGGCGTAGCGCTCGAAGGCAAGCTCTACTTCCTGAGAGGGAATTCCGGTGCCATTGTCGGTGACCTTGATGAGGCTCACCCCACCCCCCTCCACCTCAACCGAAATCCGGCTCGCGCCCGCGTCCAGCGAGTTCTCCACCAGCTCTTTGACCACCGAGGCGGGCCTTTCCACAACCTCGCCGGCGGCAATACGAGCGACCACCTGTGGAGATAAAGCCTTTATCGGCATAATTATTCTAGCTTTTCTAACCTGGCAAAGCTCAAGAGCAGTTTCTTGACCCCCACCCCGCTGCTGAAAGCTACCACCGCCTCCTGATCTTCCTTCACCGAACGGCAGTTGACCACCACGCCATCGCCGAACTGGGCATGGTGGACGTGGTCGCCGGGCTTGAGCTCGGGGAAATCGGAGCTGGGGGTGTTGGGGGCGGGCGTCCTGGTGCGGGAAGAATACAGGGGCGGCATGACCCGTCCCTCTTCGCCCTGCCACAGGCCGCCGCTGGATATCAGGCTCTTGGGTATATCGTCCAGGAAACGCGAGGGCGTACTCGGCGTGCTCGAGCCCATCAGGTTACGGCGGAAGGCATGCACCAGATAGAGCCGCTGCTTGGCCCTGGTTATGCCCACATAGCAGAGACGCCGCTCTTCCTCCATCTGTGCCGCGTCGGCAAAGGACTTGAAGTGGGGCAGTATGCCTTCCTCGACGCCGACGATAAAGACCACGGGGAACTCCAGCCCCTTGGCCTGATGCAGGGTGACCAGGGTGGCGGCATCCACCGTCTCGTCGAGCCCGTCCACATCGGACACCAGCGTTACCCCCTCCAGGAAGTCGGTCAGGCCCTCGGGGGGAGGCAAATGCCTATACTCGTTGGCGACGGTGCGCAGCTCCAGGACGTTCTCCCAGCGCTCCTCGCCGTCCTTACCGCCCTGTAGATATTGCTCGTAGCCCACCTTTCCCGTAACTAGGTCAAACATGTCGACCAGGTCGAGCTTGCGGCTGCGGGCGATAAACTCCTCCATCAAGCCGTGAAAGCCGACCAGAGCCTTAACGATACGGGAGCCGAAGGGGGGCGGTTCTTCTCCGCCATCCTTTTGCTCGGTGACCAGCTTCAGCGCCTCGTACTGAGAGATGCCCAGTGACTTGGCCCAGCTGGAAAGCTGGCTCAGGCTGCGCTCGCCGATACCCCGCCCCGGGATATTGATAATGCGTAGCAGGCTAACGCTGTCGCTGGGGTTCAGGATAACCCTCAGGTAGGCGATAATGTCTTTCACCTCGCGCCGCTCGTAGAAGCGGGTGCCGGCCACCAGCTTGTAGGACGTTCCGTAACGCATAAAGGCTTCCTCGAGGGCTCTCGACTGGGCATTGGTGCGGTACATCACGGCGCAGTCGCCCAGCTTAGCCCTGTCCTCTTTCACCAGCTTTTCTACCTCACTGACGACGAACTGGGCTTCTTCCTGCTCGGTGTAGGTCTCGACGACGTTGGTCAGCTCGCCCTCTTCATTGTCGGTCCAGAGCTCCTTGGGCTTGCGCATTTGATTGGTTGAGATTACGTGGGAAGCTGCCCCCAGAATGCTCTTGGTGGAGCGGTAGTTCTGCTCCAGAAGCACCATCTTCGCCTTGGGAAAATCCTTTTCGAAGCTGAGGATATTGCGCAGGTCGGCGAACCTCCAGGAGTAAATCGACTGGTCGGGGTCGCCGACGACGCATATATTGTGCTTCTTTCCGCCCAGTTTCTTTATCAGCTCATACTGGACCAGGTTGGTATCCTGAAATTCGTCCACCATTACATGCAGATAGCGGGAGTGGTACTTGGCCAGGGTCTCCTTGCTCTTGCGGAAAAGCTCGACCGCTTTCATGAGCAGGTCATCGAAGTCCAACGCGTTACTTTCATCCAGCATCCCCTGGTAGCGCTCGTAGACCCGCCCCGCCACCTCCTCGAAATAGCTGGTGGTCTGCTTGGCGTACTCCTTCGGGGCTAAGGTGCGGCTCTTGGCGGCGGAAATGGCGGAAGACAGCGCCCGGGGGGCGTATTGCTTGGGGTCGAGCCCCAACTCCTGGAGAGTCCTTTTAAGCAGGCTTATCTGGTCGTCGTCGTCGTAGATAACGAACCTGGAATCAACGCCGATAGCCTGGCCGTCGCGGCGCAGGATGCGGGCGCAGAGGGCATGAAAGGTGCCGATGGTAAGGTTGTTCACGGCGAGGCCGATAAGCTTATTAAGCCTCCCCTCCATCTCACGGGCGGCTTTGTTGGTAAAGGTAACCGCCATAATGCAGTGGGGGCTGACGCCGCAGGTCTTAATCAGATAAGCTACCCGGTGGGCGATGACCCTGGTCTTGCCGCTGCCGGGACCGGCTAATATAAGTACCGGTCCTTCAATGGTTTCAACGGCTTCTTTCTGCGCCGGATTAAGCCCATCAAGAATATCCATCTACCCTATTATAACATTGGTGGGGTGTGGTTGAAAGGCAGGAACCCTTTGACAGACAACGACTAAGACTGTAGAACAAGAAAACTAGCTAGCTATACCCAGCCCCTCATACAAAGCCTCGAAGTCGAAGCGCTGCTTGATGATTTCGTCCAATCGGGGCAGCTTTTTCTGTTGGTTGAGCTTGGTCATACCCAGAGCCTGCTCGACGCTTTCCATTACCGAGACGGTATCTTCATCGGTGACGATAATGGGAATAGCCTTGTCCTCGGCGCTGTGGCGCACGTCGTAAATGGGCGAGCCGTCGCCGCTGATAACCAGGCACCTGGTCGAGGTCTCCAGAGCCGCCAGTTGCATATCGGGGCGCTCGCCCTTGACCACCACCGCCTTATTGATTTTACGCCCGAAATAGTCGAGCCCGGAGTCCACGCCTAAAGCCCCCAGCATATAGTTCTCCACCAGCTCCGCAGAACTACCGGCATCGTTTACTATCTTGCCCGCGACGAGCTCGGCCAGCTCGGCCACGGAAAGGCTGAGCAGCGTCCTGTCCTCGGGGATGACCCCCAGCACCGCCCCACCCAGCTCTCGCACCGCTTCCATACGGCTCAGCGGCACCTTGTTTATGACCACACCGAGCAGGTCGGCGCCAAAGCCTTTGTATTTATCGCTTACATTGGTCTTGAACAAGTCGGGGGAGTAGCCCTCGACGACGATTACCTTAGCCTCCAGCGCTTTAGCTATCTCATAAGAGGCTTCGGCAGTCTTTCCGCCCGGCCTCTGCCGCCACACGCCCTCGATAATAACCACGTCCTTACCCTTGGCTACTTTTGTATATGCCTGCTTAACCTTGCCAGCCCCCTCCCCACCGATAACCGGGCAAAGGTCTTCCAAGGGTTCTTTGAGAGATAGAATCTTCTTCATAAAAGCGGTATCGCTATCGACGGTTTTAGTCTTAATAGCCGCCACCAGCGGCTTGAAAAAGCCCACCTTTTTGCCATGGCTCTTGAGATGCCTGCCCAACCCGGCGCAAACCAGCGTCTTGCCCGCGCCCGCCTGTGGAGAGGTTATGTATAAAGCCGCCAAGTTTCACCTCCAGCTACATTACTATATAGTATCTCCCGGAGTCTTCGACCTATTATAACCGCTGGGCTGTCATTGGTAAAGATATAATGGATGACTTTTCCGCTTGATATACCTATACTTAACATGCTAATATCGTCTTCGTCACCATATTGTAACCGCCTGGACTCGGCAGTACCAGTCATGAAATTCAAAAAAAGAACCTATAAGAACCCAAAGGAATTCTTTAGCGACCTGTGGTTTCCCATCAGAAACAGGAGGCGACTAAAGAAAGCAACGAATAGGGGATTGCTATCACCTGCCTTCCGGGAAAGGCTAATGCTGGCTGTCACCGCAGTAGAAGGCTGCCGCTATTGTTCCTACTTCCATACTAAGCAAGCGTTGAAAAACGGACTTCCTCCGGAAGAGATTAGCCAGTTGCTAGCAGGAGACGTTGATAACTGCCCGGAAGAGGAGGCTGTGGCCGTAATCTATGCGCAGCACTGGG
>CAYQPY010000088.1:0-4661 GCA_964419705.1 uncultured Dehalococcoidales bacterium | reverse complement strand
TCACCCACGCTCGAATTGTTTCCCCATTTTTTTCTGGTATCGTTTTTGTCGCCCCCGACTTGTGCTAAAATAACCCCATGATTCCCGTCAGGCTGGCCATGCGCAACTTCATGCCCTACCGGGACAACGTGCCCCCGCTCTACTTCAACGGCATCCACACCGCCTGCATCTCCGGCGACAACGGCAACGGCAAGTCGGCTCTCGTCGACGCCATGACCTGGGCGCTCTGGGGCAAGACCCGCAACACCTCCAAGAGCGACGACCCCCTCATTTACTCGGGGCAGGACGAGATGGAGGTGGAGTTCGACTTCACCGTGGGCGAGCAGGGCTACCGCATCATCCGCAAGCACGCCAGGCCCAAGCGGCGGGGCGGGGCGGGCAAGAGCCTGCTCGATTTTCAGATAGCCGCTAACGGCGGCTTCAAGTCAATCAGCGCTGACAGCATAAGTCAGACCCAGCAGAAGATTATAAATATCCTGCATATGGACTACGCCACCTTCATCAACAGCGCCTTCCTCAGGCAGGGCCACGCCGACGAGTTCACCCGCCAGCCGCCGACCAAGCGCAAAGAGGTCTTGGGCAACATACTGGGGCTGGCCTTCTACGACGAGCTGGAGCAGCGGGCAAAAGAGCTGGCCAAGGAGCAGGAGGCGGAGGGGGAACAGCTGGAAAGCGCCCTGGAGGAAATCAGCCGGGAACTAGCCCAGAAGCCCACCTACGAAGCCGAGCTGGAGCAGGCGCAGACGGCACTGGCGCAGGTGGAAAAGAGCCTGGCCGAGCACGAAACCCAGCTAACCGGACTCAAGAAAGAGAAAGAAGCTTTAGAGAATAAGAAGCAGCAGCTCACCCAGCTTGAGGAGCACATTGCCGCCACCAGAAGAGAGCTGGAGCGCCGCCAGCAGGAAGTTGAGCAGTATCAGTCCCGCATCAAGGAACACGAAACGGTGATGGTCCAGCGAACGGAGATAGAAGAAGGTTATGGGCAGCTGGCTGAAGCCCGCCAGCAAAACGAGGCGCTGAACCAGAAGCTGGGGCTGCTGGTCAAGCTGAAGGAGAAAAAGAGCCATCTGGAGATGGCCGTCGAGCGCGCGCAGGCGAATCTAATCACCGAGCACAAACTGGCCCAGAGCAAAATCGCTGAGCTAGAAGCCACCTCCCAGAAGCTACCCCAGCTCAAAAACGAGCTGCAGCAGGCGCAAGCCCGACTGCACCAGCTGGCGGAAGAGGAAACGGAGCTGGGGAACAAAAAACAAGCCGGCCAGGAGCTGCGCACCCAGATAAACTACCTTGAGTCCGGCGTGGCCGGCCTGAAAGAGAAGATAGACGAGATAACGAAAAACATCGATACCCTCTCCACCCACGCCGAGACTAAATGCCCCCTTTGCGAGACCGAGCTGGGCGAAGACGGGCTGAAACGGATTCAAGACAACTACGCCGCCGAACGGGAAAGCAAATCCAAGTCATTGGAGTCAACGCAGACTAAGCTAGCCAGCAAGAAGAAAGAGCTTGAGGTGCTGGAAGGCGAAATAGCGCCGCTGGAAACAAGGCTAAATCAGGATAAAGCCTCGGCGCAGAGCCAGGTCAGCCTGCTCAACCAGAGCATCAGCGAGGTCCAGGCCGTTGACAGCCAGCTTAACCAGGCCAGAGAAAAGCTCGGCGAGGTTGAACAAAGCCTGGCCGGCAAAGCCTTCGCCGCCGAGGAGCAACAGGCTTTAGCCCAGGTCGAGGGGGAACTGGACAGGCTCGACTACGACTCGCCGCAGCATGAGCAACTCCGCCAGCGCCTAACCGAGCTGGAAAAGTACGAAAGCCCCAAGCGCAAGCTGGAGGAAGCCGACAGGCTGCTGGCTCAGGAAAAAGAGGCGGCGGCTAAAGCCGGGGAAGCCAGCCGGGAACTAAGCCAGAGGCTGGAAGCCGACACCCAAAAAGGGCAAAGCCTAACCAAGGAACTGGAAGCCCTGCCCCAAATAACCGCCGATTTGAGCCAGGCGGAAAGCGAGCACCAGACGCTGACGGCAGAGCAAAAGCAGGCCCAGGAGCTGATGTGGGGCGTGAAGTCAAAGCTGGAGCGTTGCTCGGAGCTGGAGCTAAAAAAGAAAGAAAAGGAAAAACTACTGGGGCAAGCCTCGAAAGAGGCCAAAATCTATAAAGAGCTGGTGCAAGCCTTCGGCAAAAAGGGGATACAGGCGCTGATTATCGAGATGGCGCTGCCTGAAATCGAGGCCGAAGCCAACCGCCTGCTGGGGCGGATGACTGATAACCGCATGCACGTTAAGATGGAAACCCAGCGCCAGACCAGGAAGGGCGAGACGGTGGAAACGCTGGATATCAATATCGCCGACGAGCTGGGCACGCGAAACTACGAAATGTTCAGCGGCGGCGAAGCCTTTCGCATTGATTTTGCCGTTCGCATCGCCCTCTCCAAGCTCTTAGCCCGAAGGGCCGGCGCACCCCTCCCCACCCTGATTATCGACGAAGGCTTCGGCACCCAGGACAGCACCGGCATCGAAAAGCTGAAAGAGGCGATAAACTCTATCCAGGACGACTTCGACAAGATACTGGTTATCACCCATATGGAGGAACTTAGAGACGCCTTCCCCAGCCGGATTAACGTGGTGAAAACAGCCCAGGGTTCGACGGTGGAACTAAGCTAGCTTTACAGGCCGAGGTTGTCGGCGATACCCTTCATCGCCTTTAAGCCCAGCTCGATGAACTCGTCGAGCTCGATGCCCAGCTTGGCGCACTGGGCGATTTGCTCTCTTTTAACCCCGGCGGCAAAGCTCTTCTCTTTGAACTTCTTCCTCACCGATTTGGCCTCGACGCTGGCCAGTTTCTTATCGGGGCGAACCAGGGCGGCGGCGGTTATAAGACCGGTGAGCGGGTCGGCGCAAAAGAGGGCTTTGTCGAGCTGGCTCTCGCGGGGAATGCCGTGGGCTTCGTTGTGGCAGAGTATGGCGTGAGCCATAGCCTCGCTAGCTCCCATCTCCCTGACCAGGTCGGCGCCCAGCTTGCTGTGGGTACTCATGTCGCCCTCGGTGAGCTCCATGTCGATGTCGTGCAGCAGCCCGGTAAGCCCCCACTCCTCCTCCTCCTCATCCTCACCCAGGCGCTTGGCCAGGGCGCGCATGATAGCCTCGGTAGCCAGCATGTGCTTGATGGTGTTCTTGTTCTCTACATTGGCTTCGATAGAGTCAAGGGCTTCGTCCCGAGTCATGTGCCTCCTTACTGCCGGGCGGAAGGGGTCAACCTCTTAAAGCATACTCCATATCCTTGCCCCGATGCAATAGCCGACCCAGGTAGTGGCCGGTAGCTGACGACTTTTCTTTAGCTACCTCTTCCGGGGTGCCGGTGGCGACGATATAGCCGCCAGCGTCGCCCGCCCCCGGACCCAGGTCGATGATGTGGTCGGCGTTCTTCATCACGTCCAGGTGATGCTCGATGACCACCACGCTGTTACCGCCGTCAACCAGGCGTTGCAGTACCCTTAACAGCGCGGCCACATCCTCGAAGGCAAGCCCCGTGGTCGGCTCGTCGAGGATATAGAGCGTCCGCCCTGTAGAGCGCTTGGACAGCTCGGTAGCCAGCTTCACCCGCTGCGCCTCGCCACCGGAAAGGGTGGGCGCGGGCTGGCCGAGGCGGATATAGCCCAACCCCACATCCCGCAATGTCTGCAGCTTATTCTTCACCTTGGGAAAATGCTCGAAGAAGGCCAGCGCCTGCTCCACCGTCATATCGAGCACCTCGGCGATGTTCTTACCCTTGAAGCGAATCTCCAGCGCCTCGCGGTTATAGCGCTTCCCATTGCACATCTCGCAGGCGACAGTGACATCAGGTAAAAATTGCATCTCGATTTGTATATAGCCCTCCCCGCGGCAGGCCTCGCAGCGCCCACCCTTAACATTAAAGGAGAAGCGCCCCGGCGCGTAGCCCCTCATCCGTGCCTCGGGCACGGTAGCAAAAAGCTCGCGGATGGGGGTAAAGGTGCCGGTATAGGTAGCCGGGTTGCTGCGGGGGGTGCGCCCGATGGGCGACTGGTCGATATTGACCACCTTGTCGATATGCTCGATGCCGATGATATCGTCGCACTCGCCCGGCCTCTCCCGCGAGCGGTAGAAGAGCTGCGCCAGCTTCTTGTAGAGGATATCGTCGATGAGGGTGCTCTTGCCGCTGCCGGAAACGCCGGTAACACAGACAAACTTGCCCAGCGGTATATGGATATCTATATCTTTAAGATTATTCTGCCTCGCCCCCCTAACGACGAGCTCCTCGCCGTTGCCGGGACGGCGCTCTGGGGGCAGTGGAATCTTCTTAGCGCCGCTTAAGTACTGGCCGGTTACCGACTCGGCGCACTTTATAATATCGTCCAGGGTGCCGGTGGCGACGATATAGCCGCCGTGCTCGCCGGCGCCGGGCCCCATATCGATTATGTGGTCGGCGGCGCGCATCATGGCTTCGTCGTGCTCGACCACCACTATGGTGTTGCCCAGGTCTCTTAATCGTTTCAAGGTTTCTATCAGGCGAAAGTCGTCGGCGGGGTGCAGGCCTATGGTCGGCTCGTCGCAGATATAGAGCACACCCATCAGCCCGCTGCCTATCTGGGTGGCCAGCCTAATGCGCTGCGCCTCGCCGCCGGCCAGTGTCGCCGAGGCACGGTCGAGGTT
>CAYQPY010000087.1:0-4687 GCA_964419705.1 uncultured Dehalococcoidales bacterium | reverse complement strand
TGGTGGTGCCGCCGCTTAAAATTGACAATGAGGTGGTAAGCAGCACCGTCATCAGGCAGGCTTTATCCGAAGGCGACATGAGACGGGCGCAAAGGCTGATGGGACGCCCCTTTAGCCTTCACGGGCAGGTGGTCAGGGGAGACAGGCGGGGCAACGAATTGGGCTTCCCCACCGCCAACCTGGAAACCGGAGCCGAACAAGCCCTGCCCGCCGACGGTGTCTATACCAGCCGCGCCTTTATCGATGCTCAAGCCTATCCGGCCATGACCAACATCGGCCTTCAACCCACCTTCGGCGGCGATAAGCGCCTGGTCGAGGTCTATCTGATGGACTACCGGGGTGACCTCTACGGGCGGGAGCTTATCATTGAGATTATCGAACGCCTGCGTGATGAGATAAAGTTCGATAGCCCCGAAGAGCTCAAAAAACAGATTGCCGAAGACGTAAAGCGGGGTAAAGCCACCCTGGAAATCCGAGGTGCCAGTTAAACCATGGAAGAAACCGAGCTTAACTATCTACTGAAGCGGGGAGTCGCCGAAATCATCGTCGAGGACGAGATGGCGCAACTACTGCGCGCCGGCAAGAAGCTGCGACTCAAGGAAGGCTTCGACCCCAGCTTCCCCGACATTCACCTGGGACATATGGTGGCTTTGAGAAAGCTGCGCCAGTTCCAGGAACGCGGGCACCAGATTGTGCTCATCGTCGCCGACTGGACGGCGCAAATCGGCGACCCCAGCGGCATGTCGGTCACCCGCCCCATGCTAACCATGGAACAGGTCAAGGCTAACGCCGAAACCTACATGCAGCAGTTTTTTACGATAGTAGATAAGGAAAAGACCGAGATACGCTGGCAGAGCGAATGGTTCGGCAAGTTCGATTTAAGCGATATCATCAAGCTCACCAGCAAGTTCACCGTCGCCCAGTTTTTGGCGCGGGACGACTTCAGCGCCCGCTACAAGGCTGAAAAGCCCATCGCCATCACCGAGCTGCTCTACCCCCTGCTCCAGGCCTACGACTCGGTGGCGATTGAGGCCGATGTCGAATTCGGCGGTACCGACCAGAAGTTCAACTTCCTGGTGGGCCGAGAACTGCAATCAATGATGGGACAGCGCCCCCAGCAGTGCTTTATGGTACCCCTGCTGGTGGGCACCGACGGCAGCCACAAGATGAGCAAGAGCCTGGGGAATTATATCGGCGTCGCCGAACCCCCCGAACAGATATACGGCAAGGTGATGTCCGTCCCCGACGACCTCGTCCTCAACTACTTCGAGCTCTTGACCGACGTCCCCGATAAGGAGCTTAAGGAATTCGGCGAAGGGCTGGAAAAGCAAGAGGTCAACCCGATGCTACTCAAGAAACAGTTAGCCAGAGAACTTATCACCCAGCTCTACGACCAGAAGGCGGCTACCGAAGCCGAGGGTCACTTCGAGAAAACGGTGCAGCAGAAGGAAATGCCCGACGAGATAGCCGAGTGTCGCCTTTCTTTTAAGGAGCTCTGCCCTCAAGGTGGCAGCGATATCGATATCAGCCGACTGCTGGTGGCGGCGGGGTTGGCTAAGAGCCGCAGCGAGGCCAGCCGCCTCATTTCTCAGGGCGCCGTCAGCAGCGACGGTAACAAGATAACGACTAGCATGGCTACTATCGAAAGCGGCTGTATTATAAAGGTAGGCAAACGCCGCTTTGCCAGGATAATCGACAAAGACTAGAATAAAGGAGATATAACATGGATAATCTACGTATCCCCGGACCCACCCCCCTCCCCGACGAGGTGCTCAAGGTAATGAGCCGACAGATGATAAACCACCGCGGTCCTGAGTTCAAAGAGCTTCAGGACAATGTGCTCGCCGACCTGAAAAAGCTCTTCATGACCAAGAATGATGTTTTTCTGCTCACCGGCTCCGGTACCGGTGGCTTAGAGGCGGGCGTGGTCAACACCATGTCCCCCGGAGATAAGGTGCTTTCGGTGTCCATCGGCGTCTTCGGCGACCGCTTCGCCGACATCGCCAAGCACTTCGGCGCCGATATCACCAACCTCAACTTCAAGTGGGGCAAGGCCGCCGACCCCGACGCCATACGCAAGGCGTTACAAGCCGACCCCAAGATAAAGACGGTGCTGATTACCCATAACGAGACCTCCACCGGTGTCACCAACGACCTCAAGGCGATAAGCGCCGTGGTCAAGGAATTCGACAAGCTTTTGGTGGTGGACGCCATCAGCTCGCTGGGCTCCATCGAATTACCCGTGGACGACTGGAACATAGATATCGCTATCACCGGCTCGCAGAAGGGCTGGATGGTGCCCCCGGGACTGGCTATGGTCAGCGTCAGCCCCAGAGGCTGGCAGGCGCACGCCGAGTCCAAGATACCCAGCTTTTACTGGGACTTCGGCAAGGCTAAGAGCTATTTGGAGAAAGGGCAAACGCCCTGGACGCCCGCCGTCAACGTAATATACGGCTTAGAGGTATCGCTCAAGATGATGCTCAAGGAGGGCCTGCCCAATATCTTCGCCCGCCACGCCCGCATCGCCCAGGCCGTCCGCGACGGCGTCAAGGCGCTGGGCTTATCCCTCTTCGCCGAGCCCAGCCACGCCTCCAACACGGTTACCTCGGTAGCCGGCTCCAAGGGATTGGACACCAGGAAGCTGGTCAAGCTGATGAGGGAGCAGGAACACGTAGTGCTGGCCGGCGGACAGCGGACGCTGGACGGCAAGATATTCCGCGTCGGCCACCTAGGCTGGGTAAGCGACGACGATATTAAGGGATTACTGTCATCCCTGAAAAAGGTACTGCCCCAGGCCGGATTTACCGGCTAGGAGAGGGGAAAATGAAAGTCTTAATTGCCGACAAGCTTGCCGAGGAAGGGATAGAAATTCTGCGTCCCCACACCGAGGTGGACATCAAGACCGGGCTTAAACCCGAGGAGCTTATCGCCACCATCGGCGACTACGACGCCCTTATTGTGCGCAGCCAGACCAAGGTCACGGCTGATGTTATCAAGGCCGGCAAAAAGCTGCAGGTCATCGCCCGCGCCGGCGTCGGCGTGGATAACGTCGATATCGAAGAAGCCACCCAGCACGGCATAATCGTGGTCAACGCCCCCACCGGCAACACCATCTCCGCCGCCGAGCACACCATCGCCCTCATGCTGGCTTTAGCCCGCAACATCCCCCAGGCGAATACCGTGCTCCGGGGGGGAGAGTGGAAGCGCTCCGATTTTATGGGCACCGAGGTCAGGAACAAGACGCTGGGCATACTGGGACTGGGCAACGTGGGCTCGGAGGTAGCCAAGCGCGCCCACGGGCTACAGATGAAGCTCATCGGCAACGACCCTTTCATCTCCGTGGAACACGCCCGTCACCTTCAGGTGGAGCTCGTTCCCATCAAGCAATTGCTAAAGGAATCGGACTTTATCACCCTCCATATGCCCCTGACCTCCTCGACAAAGGGGATGATAGGGGCTAAGGAGCTGGCTACGGTCAAGCCCATCGCCAGGATTATCAACACCGCCCGCGGCGGGCTCATCGACGATGAGGCACTGGCCAGGGCGATTAAGGAAAAGAGGGTGGCGGGGGCGGCTATCGATGTCTTCTCCACCGAGCCCTGCACCCAGAGCATCCTCTTCGAGGACGACAGCATAATCGTTACCCCCCACCTGGGCGCCTCCACCACCGAGGCTCAGGCTATGGCCGCCAGCGATGTCGCCGAGCAGGTGGTCGACATACTCCAGGGGAAACCACCCCGCTACCCCGTCAACGCCCCCTTTATACCCTCCGAGACGCTGTCGACGCTGGCGCCCTTTATCAAGGTGGCGACGACGCTGGGCCATCTGGTCGGCCAGCTCGCCGAGGGGCAGACGAACGCCGTGCAGATTAGATACGAGGGCGAGATTTCCAACTATGATACCAACTCCCTCAAAGCCGCCGTACTGGGCGGGCTTTTGGAAGGGATAAGCGAAGAGCGGGTCAACATTGTCAACGCCGACATCGTGGCTTCCCGCCGCGGCTTGACCGTCGTCGAGCAGAAAGAGTCGGCCTGCGAGAACTACGCCAGCCTCATCGCCGTCGAGGTCACTACCAGCGCCGGCGATACCATCGGCGCGGGCACGGTGATAAACGGCGAATCGCATATCGTCAGGGTCAACAACTTCTGGATGGATATCGTGCCCACGGGCGGTTATTTCCTCTTCTGCAACCACAAAGACCAGCCTGGTCTTATCGGCGCGGCGGGCAATATCACCGGCGAAGCCGATATCAACATCAGCGCCATGCACCTTTCACGCTTAAAGCCGAGGGGAGACGCCCTGATGATACTGGCTCTGGACGAGCCCCTGCCCGAGGAAAAGCGGCAGCAGATACTTTCGCTGCCCGACGTCTATTCGGTGAAACAGGCCAAGCTCTAGTCCAACCTGTGCAATACCAACCCCGCCGGCGCCTTGGGATAGAAGTAGGTCGCCTTGCGCGACATCTTATCGCCGGCGTCAGCGATAGCCTTAACCGCCTCCGCCCTGACCGGGCTTAAGAGAAAGGCAAGCTGGTATTCCTGATTTAAGACCCTGCTGACAGCGTCCTGACCGTCATAGCTGTAGGTTATGGACTCCCCAACCCTCCCCAAATCGTGGGGTATGACGCTATCCACGATATCGACATCCAGCCTCTTGTACAATTCGGAGTGGAAGTGGGGCATCATCT
>CAYQPY010000086.1:0-4755 GCA_964419705.1 uncultured Dehalococcoidales bacterium | reverse complement strand
TCTCACCTTGAGCAACCGAGAAAGACAGGTCGTCAACTGCGACCTTGTCGGTAAAGGACTTGACTACATGGTTGACTTCAACGGCAAGCATATCAGTAGCTCCTTGTAGTTGGCATTATAGCATGTCGCCTCCGCACTCGTCTGTCGAGTTTTAAAGCCGGGTGGGGCTCTTTTTGTGTTAATGTGCCTAAATGTAATATAATGCTAACCTAGTTTATTCGGGGTGGCCTAAAGGAGTAGACAAATGCTCAAAAAAGTGGCTGTGCTGGGCGGGGGCAGCGGCTCCCATACCATGGCCGCCGACCTGGCGCTAAAAGGGCTCGAGGTGAACTCAGGAAAGGAGGTAGATAATGAGCTTCAAGGTGGTTAATACCATCCATATCCCTGGCCTGGATTTCGGAGAGAAGCTGTTGGAACCCCTGGATGCTACAGTGGTTAATGGGATGTGGCGAACGGAAGATGAACTTATTAGCAACATAACAGATACTAACGCAGTGATATGTTCTGGCCCGCTTCAGCCCTTCACCCGACAAGTACTTAGTGCTCTTTCCGAGTGCCGTATTGTTGCCAGCCTCGGCAATGCCTATGATCGGATCGACTTAGAAGCTGCCAGTGAGTTTGGTATAGTCGTTACCAATATCCCTGATTACTGTATAGACGAAGTCTCAGGACGAGCCATAGCGCTTATGCTGGCCCTGGGTCACAAGCTTTTCCGGCTAGATAAAACAGTAAGAGAAAAGCAAGTCAATTTTGTACCGCCAAATAGGAAGACTGTGACCGGAATCGCTTATCCTATATTCCGAATGCGTGAGCAAACCCTGGGCATTGTTGGCTTGGGGAGAATAGGTACAGCCACAGCCCTCAAGGCTAGGGGGTTGGGGATGAGAGTTATAGCTTATGACCCATATGTTCTGGGGGCGGTTATGGTGAGCCGTGGGGTGGAGCCAGTAGACTTCGGCACACTCCTTAGAGAATCGGACTTCATCTCCGTCCATGCGTTGCTGACTGAAGAGACAAGAAACATGTTCGGCTATGAAGAATTCAAGAAGATGAAGCCTGCTTGTTATTTTATTAACGCTGCCCGGGGAGAAATAGTGGATCAGCCAGCCCTCATCCGAGCTTTGCAGGAGGGTCTCATCGCTGGGGCAGGACTTGATGTAACTGTGGACGATCCTGTGGCTGTGGATAACCCACTCCTCAAAATGCCCAATGTCATCCTTACTGGTCACAGTGCCTGGTATTCCACTACCTCAGACTCTGAGTCGGAGTTTTGGAATAAGGCAATGAAGCAAGTGGTTCTGGCTCTAAAGGGAGAATGGCCTTTCTATGCAGTTAACACTGAGGTTCAGAAAAAGTGGCTGGAGAAATGGGGCAAGAAGACATGAGGCGGTGGGGGTAGAGATGCTGGAATATCCCGAAGAGACCTTTTCCCTCAGAAGCACCATCATGTCGCACTACTTTAAGACTCCGTTCGACATGGAGAGCACGGTGGACGGTATCAGCGGGCTGGCCTCTATGACCAGCCGCTATATAACCGAGGACATACCCTACGGGCTGGTGCCCGTGGCCGGGCTGGCTTACAGCTACGGCGTTGACATACCTATTATTGATGCTACAATATGGCTGGCTTCGGCTATCAACGAGGCTGACTACTACGGGGAGGGGAGGTCGCTGGGGGAGCTGGGGATAGCCGGGCTAAAGCGGCCAGAGCTGGACAGAATCCTTAAAGAAGGATTTTGATAAAAGGGGGTGATGGATGCACTTTACCAGCCGAATTTAGTCAGAGAGAATTCGGCGAAACTCAAAAGTAATTAAACTTCTTAAGGAGGTTTTTTAAGATGAAAAAGGGAATTATTCTAATGCTCGGACTGTGCCTTATCCTGATAGCGGCTTCGCTGCCCGTTTTCAGCGGCTGCGACGGCGAAGAGGAGATGTACACAGTCTGCATAACCCAGATAGCCACCCATCCCGACCTGGATAACAACCGCCAGGGCATTATCGACGGCATGGCCGAGATGGGCTATATCGAGGGGGAGAACGTTGAGTTCGTCATCAGGAACGCCGAGGGCGAGATGACGTCGCAGGCTTCCATCGCCGAATACTTCGTTTCCTTGAACCCCGATATCATCCAGGCCATAACCACGCCTACGGCGCAGACGGTGGTTGCCGCCGCCGAGGGCACCGATATACCCATCATCTTCAGCTCGGTTACCGACCCGGTAGAGGCGGGGCTGGTGCCCAGCTGGACGGAGGCCGGGGCTACCGTGACCGGCGTCAGCGACTGGTTCGAGATGCCCCCGCAGATAGACCTTATCCTTTCCGTTTTACCCGACATCGAGGTGCTGGGCATCGCCTATAACGCGGGCGAGGTTAACGCCTCCGTGCAGGCGGGAGAGCTTAAAGCCGCCGCCGCCGATTGCGGGCTGACCGTGGTCGAGGTAACAGCGGCTTCCACCGCCGACGTATATGCCGCGGGCATGTCCCTGGTGGGACGCTGCGACGCGGTCTGGATTCCTACCTGTAACACGGTGGGCGGCGTCGGTATCGAGTCCATAATTCAGGTCGGCGAGGAGAACAGCCTGCCTATATTCGGTTCGGCACTGGGCATGATTGAGACCGGACTGGTCGGCGGCTGCAGCGTCGATTACTACTGGGTCGGCCAGCAGGCGGGCTACATGGCGGCCCGGATACTGGACGGCGAGGACATCGCCGACATCCCGCCGATAAAGGCGGCCGTTTCCACCATCCTCTACCCGGATTCGGCGACGAGGATGGGAATCACCATCCCGCAGTCGGTTCTTGATGCCGTCGACGTAATCCTGACGGACTAGATAACTAGCGTCACAGGCGCTTTCAACTGAATAGATATTAAAATTCGCTCATCCGGTTTGGATTCTAGAAGGAGTGACTGTTGGATGTAGTCGGTAGCGTATTGTCCTTTTCCTTCTACGAAGGACTGGTTTTCGGGTTGGTTGCCATCGGCGTCTACCTGACGCTGAGGGTGCTGGCTTTCCCCGACCTTACCGTGGACGGTAGCTACACCCTGGGTGGGGCGGTGGCGGCGGTCTTAATCGTGGCCGGGGTCAACCCCTTTCTGGCCAGCCTGGCGGCTATCGGCGCCGGCTTTTGCGCCGGCCTGCTCACGGGCATTCTCAACACCAAGCTAAGGATACCCGCTTTACTGGCCGGCATTCTGATGATGGTCGCGCTCTATTCCATAAACCTGAGGATTATGAGCGGGGCTAATGTTTCCCTGCTCCGCGAGGTGACCTCCTTCGATATTATCGCCAACCTTTTCGGTATGCGCGGCGGCAGCATCACCGTCTCCATCATCTTAGCGCTGGCGATTGCCGTCGTCGTCTTTTTCGCCCTGAACTGGTTTTTGCGCACCGAAATCGGGCTGTCGCTACGGGCTACGGGCGATAACGAGCAGATGGTGCGCTCGCTGGGCGGGGATACCGATAAGAACGTCCTGCTCGGCTGCGCCGTCTCCAACGGGCTGGTGGCGCTGGCCGGGGCTATCGTCGCCCAGGGGCAGGGCTTCGCCGACGTGGGCATGGGCATCGGCATGATTGTCATGGGCCTGGCCTCGGTGATAATCGGCGAGGCGCTCCTCCGCCCCAAGGGCGTGGCCTGGCTGCTGGTGGCGGCGGTGGGAGGGGCTTTCGTCTACCGCCTCTTTATCACCGTCGCCCTGAGGATGGGCATGGCGCCCGGCGACCTGAAGCTGATTACAGCGGTGCTGGTGGTTATCGCCCTGGCCGTACCCTACATCAGGAAGAAGGTGCGGCGGGAGTGGATACCGCCCGCGGTGAGATGGTAGGGAGAGTATTATAAATGAGTGCTGAGAGTTTGCTTACACTTAAAAAAATAAGCAAGGTATTTTCGCGGGGCACCATCGACGAGGTCAAAGCCCTGAACAGTATCGACCTGGAGGTCAGGGCCGAAGACTACATCACCGTTATCGGCAGTAACGGCGCGGGCAAGACAACCATGCTCAACGTTGTCGGCGGCGTCTTCCCCCCGGAGAAGGGGGGCAAGATTATCGTCGACGGCGTTGATATTACCAATTTAAGCGAGTACAAGCACGCCACCTACGTGGGACGGGTCTATCAGGACCCCAATATCGGCACGGCGGCCAAGATGACCATCGAGGAAAACCTGGCTATGGCCGTGCTCAGGGGGAAATCGCGGGGACTGCGGGCGGCCAGCAATAAGCAGCGGCGGGAGGAGTTCCGCGAGGCTCTGTCGCCGTTGAAGCTGGGGCTGGAGAACCGGTTAAATGCCCTGGTGGGCACGCTTTCCAGCGGGCAGAGGCAGGCGGTGGCGCTGGTGATGGCCACCATAAGCCGCCCGGCTTTGCTGCTGCTCGACGAGCACAGCGCCAACCTCGACCCCCGCACCGCCCAGATAGTATTAGAGCTGACCGAGATGATAGTCAAGCGGGAAAAGATAACCACGCTGATGGTGACCCACAACATGGAGCTCGCCCTGCGCTACGGCAACCGCCTTATTATGATGCACGAGGGCCGGATTGTAGTCGACCTGGATCAGGCGCAGCGCACCGGTCTTACCATCAACGACCTGATAACCGCCTTCGAGCGCGCCAGCGGCAGCAAGTTCAACGATGATGAGGTCCTGCTCCGCGGCTAGACTTTTAGTCCCCTTCTTCCCTGCCCCAGTTTTGCATGAGTTCTTTAAGCTTTTGAGCCAGTTTGGGGTCGTTGCGCAGGCGCTCGATAAAGATGGGGCAGC
>CAYQPY010000085.1:1312-4784 GCA_964419705.1 uncultured Dehalococcoidales bacterium | reverse complement strand
TTGTAGCAATAAAGCTGGTGGGGCGCAATGGTGGGGGAGGAGTTACGAAAATCCCCCTTAATCCCCCTTTTTCAAAGGGGGAGAGGAGGTGGGCTTCCATATACTCTTTGCCACTCCACCCCGATTTTTTCGTCCCACCCAATACCTACCCTATAAGGGTTAGACCCTTATATATCTCTTATCTGGGATACGCCACCCAGCCTCCCTCTGGGGGTTCTAAAGGGGGCTTTGCCCCCTTTATACCTTAAAAGGGCGGCGGGCGGGAAAAGATATAATCGGGGTGGGGCCTTAGGGGAAACAGACAATTACCCAAAACTCGATGATAAACGCCACCAGAACACTGAAGACCAGAATCGGAATCAAAAGCCATTTGGGGGCCGTCCTCTTCCAGATGCCGACCCCGGCAATCGCCAGCCCGGCAACGGGGATGACGGCCACCGACAGGAAGTTCAACGGCGTATCCAGGACATACGCCCAGCCGTAGCTGTAACCGAGGGGGAATAATAACAGCACCTTGGCGACCAGGGCAATGATAACGATGAGCACCGGGGCAATGACGGTAAAGATTCCCGCCGTGCGGTTGCGGCGAAAGACGCCGTACAGAATCAGGATAGTAACCAGGATGACCACGGCGGCGATTATGGGCAGAATCGGCGAGGAGGGCTTCGGCTGGACTTCCAGCCCGCTCTCTCCCCAGAGGCGGTTGCCGTCGGAGTCTATTCTCTGGGCATAGACCGCGTCGGTATTGCTCACCGAGCCGCCCCGGCTGACCCTGGAGGCGATGATAAAACCGCCGTCGTCGCCGATAAGGCTGGAATAGCCGATAGTCCGCAGCGGGGCACCGCTATAAATCTCAATGCCGTTTTCCGTCCAGAGCCGCTGCCCGTCAGCATCCAGCTTCTGGGCGTAGAGCGCATCCTCCACGTCTTTCCAGATAACCAGGCTGTTGCCATTACCGTCGCCGATAATATTAGTGATATAGACATTACTGATAGCGAGGCCGGGCGAGCCTTCGCCAACACTATAGAGGGGAACGCCGCTACCCCAGAGCGGCTCGCCGTCCGGGCTCAGCCTCTGGGCGAAAATGGTGCCTTCAGCCGTCAGGTGGACATAGCGCCAGGCAATGACACAGCCGCCACTGCCGTCGGCGGCCACATAGGGGTCCTGGGGTATGTCGTAGCCGTCACCTACCAAGACGCCCGCGTCGCCCCAGACTGGCTGCCCTTCGGCGTCCAGTTTCTGGGCGTAGATGCCGTGTTCAAAGGTCTCGTTGGCTATATCAACCCAGGCGATGATAGCCCCGCCCGTGCCGTCATTGATAAGTTGAGGGCTATCCTTCTCGCTGTCGCGGGTGCTTACCGACACGCCGCCCCTTCCCCAGAGCAACGAGCCGTCGGTGCCTATTCTCTGGGCGTAAAGCTCAGTCCACCTGACGCTGGTATCTGACCACAAAAGGACAGCGCCGCCGGAGCCGTCGCTTACCATCGGCACACCCTGGTAGGCACGTTGGATTTTACCGATATAAGTGCCGCCCTCTCCCCAGAGCAAAGAGCCATCGGCGCTTACCTTTTGAGCGTAGACCCCGTAACCGGAGCTATAGCGCAGCAGGATAGCGCCACCCTCGCCATCGGCTATCATTCCCGCCAGGCTGTACCAGCCGTCGGCGAGCTTAGCCCAGACGAGGACGCTCGCATCCCAGATACCATCGCCCGCCGCGTCCAGCCTCTGCACGGAGATGCCTTCTTCGTCACCCCAGGCGATAATAACCCCACCGGCACCATCGCTAACGGCTAAGGGGACGCCGCTATAAATATCATGTTCGCTGCTAAGAAGCCTGCCCTCCCCCCAGAGGAGGTTGCCGCCAGCATCGATATGCTGGGCATAGACGCCGTCGCCGTAGTTGTCCGGCACGTCCAGCCAGAAGAGGAAAGCGCCGCCGTTTTCGTCGCCGACCAGGGCGGGAGGTTCCGGGGGAGGCTGCGCCATGCCCCCCATGCCAACAAAGAGCCCAGCTATCAGGATGACCAGCAGTAAAACGGATAGGGGCGCCGCCAGCCAGCTTAAGCCCGACCTTTTCGGGGCGGGGGCTTCGGCCTTGATTCCCGCCCGCCGGGCTAGCTTTTCCCAGGAGTCGGGGGGCGGGTCGGCTCTTAACGCCGCCATATTCAAAGCCTGGGTGAGACGGTTGCGGGTGGCGGCCAGCGCTTCCAGCTCGCCGCGGCAGCGCGGGCAGCTATCGAGGTGGGATTGCACCCGCTTGTCTTCCGCGGGCGTCAGCGCTCCTTCCAGGTGGGCGGTTAAGAGCTTTTCTATATCTTTACAGTTCATTGGGCTTCACCAGCGCTTAATTCTTGCCGTAGCGACTTCAGGGCGTAGTGGAGGCGGGACTTGACCGTGCCCAGGGGGATTTCGATAGCCTTCGCGATCTCTTCGCAGGAAAGCTCGTTAAAGTAGCGCAGTACCACTACGGAACGGTGCTTGATGTCCAGCGCCGCCAGCGCCTTCATCAGACGGGCGTACTCCTCCTTGGTGATGAGCGCCTCGGCGGGAACATCGCCGCCCGGCAGCTCGAAGCCTTTGTCCTCGGCCTGTTCCAGGGAGAAGACAGGCGGTTGCCGGCGCCTTCCGGAGCAGCGGTTGACGGTGATGCGGTGCAGCCAGGTGGTGAGCTTGCCCTTTTCGGGGTTAAAGGTGTGGCGCGACTTCCACACCGAGACGAATACCTCCTGCATCACGTCTAGAGCCACCTCCGCGTCGCCAGTGATGAGATAGGCGGTACGGAAGACCAGCTTCTGGTACTGGTGGAAGAGAGCCTCGAAGGCACCGACATCACCCGATTGCCATTTTTCGACCAAATCCGGCATTATCCCCCGTGTCTAATTATAGTCCAATATCAGCCAAAAGGTTCACCAGTCGGGGGAGATTCTTCGGCAACTAGTGGTATAATGCCATTTGATGAGACGCCTTCTACCCAAGCTCTTTCGACTGCTGCTTTCCGGCAAAACCGGCCCCTTCGTCTTCGAGCCGCAGGAGGTTAGCTATCCGCCGGAGCCGTCGAGCATCAACCTCTACGTCCACCTGCCCTTCTGCCGCCAGCTCTGCCCCTTCTGCCCCTACGTCAAGGAGCTATATGACCCCGAAAGCAGCGCCGCCTACCAGCGGGCGCTCATCAAGGAGCTGGAGGGCCACCGGCAGCGGTGGGGAAAGACAAGCGTGGAGTCGGTCTATTTCGGCGGGGGCACGCCTTCGCTGACGCCGGAGATAATCAGCGAGACGCTGGGCTGGCTTAAAGGCAATTTCCGCCTCGGCGGCGAGGTCGGGGTCGAGGTGCACCCGCGGGACGCCACCGATTCCGTCCTGAAGTCCCTGAAAGATAGCGGGGTCAACATGGTGAGCCTGGGGGTGCAGACATTCAACGACCAGCTACTCAAGGTCCTGGGGCGGGACTACGACAGCAAGCTGGCTAAAGAAG
>CAYQPY010000085.1:0-1302 GCA_964419705.1 uncultured Dehalococcoidales bacterium | reverse complement strand
CCGGAGAGTTCTGGGGGCGGGCTTCGCCGCCGTGGATATCGACCTGATATTCGCCCTGCCCGGCCAGAGCGTAAACGAGGTGGAAGTCGACATCGGCTCCGCCCTGGAGCTCGGCGCCGACCAGATATCGGCTTATCCCCTGATGTTCTTCGACTATATGCCCTTCCGGGAGAAGCTAGAAAAGGCGAAAGTGGATATGCCGGGGTGGCGGTCGGAGCGGGACATGCTGAATGCTATCGTAGAGACAGCCTCGGCGGCGGGCTACCACCGGACATCTATCTGGAGCTTCAACAAGCCCGAAGCCAGGCGCTACACCACCGTCACCAAGGACTCTTTCGTGGGGGTGGGGGTGGGGGCCTCGACGATGATGGGGGACTACTTCTCGCTGAACACCTTCTCTCTGCCCGAATATATCGCGGCGGCGGAGAAAGGACTAAAGCCGGCATTAGCTACCAAGCTGGACGACAGGGATAAGCTCGCCTACTGGCTCTTCTGGCGGTGCTACGATTTAGCCATCGACACGGGGAAGCTCAAGGGGCTTTTCGGGAGGGGGCTGCTGCCCTTGCTCAATGGGCTGGGGTTTATTGAGCGTAAGGGAGACATCATCCGTTTGACCGGGCGGGGGGCTTACCTCTTTCACCTCATCGAGAAGGAATACACACACGCCTACCTGGAGAAGCTCTGGAGCGCCTGCCTCAAGGAAGCCTGGCCCAAGAGGGTGGTTATTTAGGGGAAAGAGTTTTAAGTCACACCCCACCCCGATTTTATCTATTCCCAAGCCTTCGGATTTTTCTTCAGAAGTCCTATATTATTTCGCCTTTGGAGCGCTTATTGAACCCAGCCTGCCCTCCTCTACCGCCTTTTTCCCTTTAAGCTTAAAATCCCAGTACTCCCGGTAAGAAAGCTTCTCGTGAGGGCGTGCGAAATCCAGCTCTTTCAGTGCCTCGACGACTTTCTTGAGCTTGGGCTCCATTATTTTGGGGTCTAAGTCCTGCACAAACGCCGGCATTTCTTTCCGCTCTTCAAGCTCCATCCCTAATAAATCGCAGATTCCCTCAGATGCCCAGCGTGCACCCTGCGCCACTGGTATCTGGTCGCGCCCCCCCTCGTAATCTTCCGCCATTATGCCGCACTTCTCCTTCTCGTACATAGCGAAAAGCGTCTCATACAGCTTAGCATCAGGGTCACAGCGGTCATAAGCCCTCTGAACCCGGTTATAGCGCAACCTGAGACAATCTATAGCGCCGTATGCCTCCTCAAATCTATCGACTACGTATGTCACAACAGGAATAGCGATAGCAT
>CAYQPY010000084.1:0-4839 GCA_964419705.1 uncultured Dehalococcoidales bacterium | reverse complement strand
CCCATTTGAACCTCGCGGTGATAGGCCCGTTTACTGCAGCGATTGCTATCGCAAAATGCGACCTAATCGATACTAGAAGTATCAATACATAAAGGTGAATCATAAGAATCGCTGTCCGGGATAAGGAGAGCAGATTATGAATATCTATGTGGGCAACCTGGCGCTCGAAACGACCGCGGACGAACTGCGCCGAGAGTTCACAGAATTTGGAGAAGTGATATCGGTAACCGTCATGAATGACAAGTATATCGGCAGCGGACAACCGAGGGGCTACGGCTATGTCGAAATGGCCTTGAAATCCGAAGGCACGGCCGCGATTGCCCACCTCGAAGGGAAAAAGTTGAGAAACCGGGTTGTTAAGGTCGTTGAAGCCCTTCCTCTCGATAAAGGCAGGAAGGTTTCCTCCAAAATCAGAAGCAGCCGATTAAATAGAAAAAGAGAAAGAAAATACCAGATGATTTGAGCCACCCGACCCATTATTTGGGCACTTGACTCATGTTTCACTAAGGAGTTTAATGAATTTCGATACCTTTAATTTCCATCCGAGCATCATGGCCGGTGTACGTGAGCTCGGTTATACCGTACCCACACCAATCCAGGCACAGGCCATTCAACCTATTCTGCAGGGGCGGGACCTCATTGGTTTAGCCCAGACCGGAACGGGTAAGACGGCAGCTTACGCACTGCCGATTCTACAGCGTCTGCAGTCGGAGTCACGAGGACATATCCGGGCTCTGATAATCTCGCCCACACGCGAGCTGGCCGAGCAGATATGCGAGGCTATCAACGACCTGGGGAGTAAAAGCGGCCTGAAGAGCGTTACCATCTACGGCGGGGTAAGCATGGAACAGCAAATCCGAAACTTAAACGCCCACCCCGAAATTGTGGTCGCCTGTCCCGGCCGACTCCTCGACCACCTCTGGAAAGGAACTATAAGTTTAGCCGACTTGGAAATCCTCGTCATCGACGAGGCCGACCGTATGCTCGACATGGGCTTCCTGCCCGATATCAAAAAGGTTCTGGGGTGCATTTTGCACCGACGCCAGACGTTGCTTTTCTCGGCCACCATGCCCACCGCTATCAGGAACCTGACGCGTGAAATCCTGCATGACCCGGTCACCGTGCAGATAGGCCGCACCCTGCCGGCAGAAACCGTATCCCATGCCCTGTACCCGGTGCAACAGCACCTCAAAACGGCGCTGTTGAAGGGAATTCTAAATAAAACCAAGACGGACTCGGTGCTTGTCTTCACCCGCACCAAATATCGCGCCTCACGTGTGGCGCAGCAATTGGTAAGAGACGGCTATCGGGTGACTTCACTGCAGGGGAACCTGTCCCAGAACCAGAGACAAGCCGCGCTTGATGGCTTCCGTAGCGGCTCGTTTAAGATTCTGGTGGCGACCGATATCGCTGCCCGCGGCATCGATGTTTTGAGTATTTCCCACGTCATCAATTACGATATGCCCGAAAGTACGGATGACTACATCCATCGAATCGGTCGTACCGGGCGGGTCGAGAAAACCGGTGACGCTTTAACATTGGTGACCAATGCCGATGCGGATAAGATAGTCGCCCTTGAGCGGATTCTCAATGCGCCGCTTAAGCGTCTTACACTTGAAGGCTTTGATTACAACAAACCTGCGCCGGCCCGTGTGCCAGCCAGAGAACCACGCTTTTCGCAGCGACCGCGACGGCGTGACGTGCGAAGACCGGTGCTTAGTAGACAAACAGCTATGAGGTAGAAAATACCTCGGCTATTACAAATAAAGCCTCCCTATCAGGGAGGCTTTTCTTTTTATCCTTCCTTCTTAACCCAGGTAAAACAGGATAGTGAAAGCCCCGAATATCACCAGGTATACGCCCATAATCCAGGCTATTAGCTTTGGCTTGAGGAACAAAGCCAACAGTGCGCCCACTACCCCCCAGAACAGTACGGAGGTAAATACAAAAACCTGGGGCATATTCAGAATCCAGGGGATTGTGTCGCTTATAAACCTGACCCACATTCCGTGGAAGGCTTCACCAATCAGCTCCCCCGGCATGTTTAGAAATAACGGCGTGTCGTAGCGGGTGTGCCAGACGCTCCAAAAACCCACTCCCAGGCCGAAGGCGACGAAGCCGGCGATGTAAATAATCTTCTTCTTCATACTTAACCCCGCCTTTCCAGGAAGAAGGCGTTGATAAAGTGTAGAATACCCCCGACGGTATATACCCCCGAAAGCGGAAGGTGGCGTCCCGGATAATGATTGGTCAACACCACGCTAACGAAAAACAGGACCCCCGCAAAGATAATCAGGATACTGCCTGTCTTATGAAAGCGCAGGGCGATGAAGGCAAAGATGATGGCGAAGAAACACCATGCCATGCCGAATGTCTGAATAGTCAGGTACACGTCGAATGGATTCAATACGCGGCTAAAAACAATAATTGCGTATATCACATAGGCGGCAAGCGGCAGGAAGGTGATTATTATAGCCGCCTTCCGCAGCCTCCCCCTCGGCAGTCTTTTATTCAATTTTCTCTCTCGTTGTCAATATAGTCCAGCTATTCTCGCAAGTCAATGACTTCCCCAAAATCCTCCCCATCCTGCTATAATAACACCATGATATCCGCCCGCCTCATAATCGCCATAGTCACCACCGCCTTCGAGGAAGCCGCCATTGCCGCAGCCGGCCTCTGGCTGCTGCCCAAGGTAGACGTCAACCTGCCCCTGGCGGTGCTCATCATCATTATGCTGGCCTGGGCGAGCTTTGCCGTATTCAGCTACCGCATGGGCAGCCGGGCGCTGAGGAGAAAACCCGAAGGCGGCTTAGCCGATATGTTGGGGATAAGGGGAGAGGTGGTCAAATGCCTTGACCCCGAAGGCATGATCCGAATCAAGAGCGAGCTCTGGAAGGCGAAATCGGCGGGCAGGAAGATAGAAATCGGCGAAGAAGTAACCGTGGTCGGGCAAAAGGGCTTGAAGCTCATCGTGGAGAGGGGGGGCGGCGGCAAAAGCCCTAAAGACTGCGGTTAATGGTAGAAGTCGTACTCGTCCCCACCCCTCTTATAGACGAAGGAGACGATGGTCAGGGCAATTCCCACGGCGAGAAGCCCGATGGCGTATATGCCCAGCGTTGTAAGGGTGTCGGTGATAATCTCCGGCACCCACGTTTGCAGGGTAGCGGGCAGCTCGCCGGAGACCAGCTGACTGTTGATGACGCTCCTGGTGATGAAGGCTCCGGCCAGGCTGATGGCGCCGGTGACGAGGAAGATTATGCCCAGCTGGCGGGTGCTGCCCCGCACCGAGAAGTAGGTCAGTACGGTGAGCAGTATCAGCAACAGGCTGAAGGCAATCAACACGATAAAGGCCAGGTTGAAATGGATGACATATTCCCTGATACTCTCGATTTGCTGCATGACATCGGTTTCGAGCAGTGTTTCATCGAGCTCAACCGCCGACGGTATCTCCTCATCAATCTGGTCGAAGTATACGTTAAACTCAGCCTCTATCTCTTCGGCGTTAAGGCCTAATAGCTCGGCTGGCGGCGAGGTCAGGATAGCGTCCAGCAGGTTGTTCCGGAAGCTTTCCATCTTCGTCTCCAGCGAGATTATCAGGCTTAAGGTATCATTTCGTCCTTCGATGTAGTCGTAGAAGACGTGAATAACGTTCCGCGCCTGCTCCTTCAACCAGGGCTCGATTTCGCCGATGGTATAGTGGAGGACGGGGTGAAGGATATCGCCCATAAAGTCCGCCGCCTCGGGGGGGACATGTTCGATGATTATTTCGTTGGTCAGTTCGACTATGTCGATTTCATCCACACGGTCGGCGACAAAGTCGGGGTTGAGGGCGCTCTGTTTCACGGTCAGCGCCGGGCCGAAGATTAATAGAGACAGGGAAAGAAAAATACCCAGAAAGACCAGTATAATGACCTTAAGAGTTTTCATTGTGGGGCATTGTAGCACCCGACCTGTGGCAATGCAAGGCTTCAGCTACCTAAGGGGCAGAACCGGTTTAAGCCCTCCAGCTCGGCGGCGCCGGCAATAGTAGCGCCGTAGAATATTACCGGCTTGGCTATGAGGAACTGGTCGATAGTATCGTTGACGATGGTGGTGCCGGTCACCAGGGCGATATCGCACCAGTCCAGGTTCTCTTTGGTGCGGGCGGGGTCGTCTATCTTGACCCCGAACTTTTCCTGCCCGATGTTTTCCTGGTCCATGTCGGTTACCCTGAGCTCGAAGTGTGGGGCCAGCGCCTCCACCATACGGGGCTGAAAGCCGACCATGGCTATTTTAGGCTGGCCATAGTTTTCCTTAATATAGCTTGCCAGCTCGGCGGCGCATTCCCGGGGCTGCTTATCTTTACAGTGCACCGTCTTGTCAGCCAACCCCAGGTACCGTGTCACGGCGTTGAGGCTGGCGATGAATATCGCCCGGCGAAAGTTGTTGGTTAGCTCCATTTCGGCGATGTCGGCCAACCGCCCGCTGAAATTGCCGTACCTGTCGGTGAACGCATGTCCGCGTGAGCCCCTGAACTCGGCCTGCATCAGCCGTTCATCCCCCTTTACCAGCGGGTAGTCTTTGTCCTCGGGGTTGCCGATAGCCTGCTCCGGGGAGAGAGCCTCCGCCTTGACGATGACCTCCTCCCCCTCGAGCCCGTGCTCTTTTATCAGCCTGATGAACTTTTGGCGAATAGTGTCGTGCATTTATTCTCCTACTACAATGTTACTAGATATAGAGTGGTGATGTCTAATTGTTCTACCCCACCCCAAGGTTTTTCTTCCCACCCAAAACCCACCCTACAAGGGTGTAACCCTTTTAATTATCTCACCCCACCCCATCATGTTTAGCGTAAGTCTT
>CAYQPY010000083.1:0-4856 GCA_964419705.1 uncultured Dehalococcoidales bacterium | reverse complement strand
GTCGAGGAAGAATAGCCACCGGTCAGGGTCTATTAAAAAAGTTTGCATTTTTGCATGTCTTTCTGTATCCTTACCTAACAATAGAATAGATGACCGGGGGCGTCCGGCTTAGCCGGACAGAACGGTAGCAAGTCGGTGAGATTCCGACGCAGTCCCGCCTGCTGTTACCGCCAGCCTTAGCTGGCGGAAGCCAGAACGCCAACCCCCGGCATCCTTAAAACCTCCGCGGAGAAAGGGGGTGGGATGGTGCTCAGTGTGTACTGAGAGGTCCCCCTTGACTTTTAGGAGAGGGGGATTATTTTTGCCCGGATTTTATAAATAAATATAAATATTTTTGGAGGTAAGTTTTGATGAGATTCAAGGCAGTGGTTGTTTTTGTCGTCCTGTTGAGCTTGCTAATCGGGGCGGCTGTCGGCTGTAATGGTGGCTTCGAGCCGGGGGCCTACACCGACGACATGGGGCGGGGGGTGACCATCGATGAGGTGCCGCAGAGGATTGTCTGCTTCGGGCCGAGCATCACCGAGGTTCTCTTTGCCCTGGGGTTGGGGGAACGGGTGGTGGGGGTGGATGACTACAGCGATTATCCCGCCGAAGCCCAGGATTTGCCCAAGGTGGGCAGCTCCTTTACCCCGTCTTTGGAGAGCCTGGCGGCGCTGGAGCCCGACCTGGTTTTTAGCCTGGAGCACGAGCAGTTTAACAGCGAGATGGAAGCCATGGGGATTAATTATTTCGTTTGGAGCCCCGAGGATATCGATGGCATCCTGGCTGACATCGAGCTGGTGGGGGCGGTTACTGACAGCATTGATGAAGCCGAGGACCTGGTGGAGAGCATGGGAACGAGGATGAGAGACATCGAGGCGGGGGTGGTGAATGCCATCCCGGTGAGCGTTTTCTTTATCGTCGACGCCACCGACCCGACGCTGCCCTGGACGGCGGGGCCGGGCTCGTTCATCGACGCCCTGATTACCATGGCGGGTGGGGAGAATGTGGCCGGTGACGCGCCTTACACCTGGCCGCAGTTCAGCATCGAGGAGGTGGTGAGCGCCGACCCGGATGTTATTATCGTCCAGACCATGTTAGGGGGGATACCCACCATATCGGTCGAGGACCTTCAGGCGCACCCCATCTGGGGGGAGATGAGCGCCGTTAGCCAGGGTAATATCTACCTCGTGGACGGCGACCTGGTGAGCCGCTCCGGGCCGAGAATCGTGGACGGGCTGGAGGCGCTGGCTAGAGCCCTTCACCCCGAGGTTTTCGACTAAGAGCGTGGGGGTGTTTTACCCCTTGACAACAGGGGCATAATATACGAAAAACTAACTAAAGCTAACCAGAGTGAATAGCGGTGCATAGAGGCAAAGACTGGCTTACCGATTCGGTTAATGACAAATTGTTTGCCTTTAGGCGTGTTAGCTATTGACATTAGGCGTGTTAGCTATTGACATATGGTAGATTATGTGTAAAAATTAGCATTAGTTAGCGCACGTATGTGTGCGTCTAGCTGTTTGTAGCTGAAAAAATACAAATCCTTAAGAAGGCAAAGAAGGAGGGTGAAGATGAAAATGGGAGGCAAAATACTCATTATGCTGGCCATTCTGGCTCTCATCGTGGTGCCGTTAGCGGCTTGCACGGCAGAGCAGGGCCCAGCCGGACCAGCGGGGCCGACGGGCGCGACGGGCGCGACGGGCGCGACGGGGCCGCAGGGGCCAGCGGGTAGAACCGCAGGCGAACAAGGACCAGCAGGCCCAGCGGGACCAGCGGGACCAGCCGGACCGCAGGGAGAACGGGGCCTAACCGGAGCCCGGGGACTAACGGGACCGATGGGACCGCCGGGACCGGCAGTAGCTGCTGACTCGCTCGATTTCTCGGATTTCGTGAATGGGATGACGGTAGACGACCCCACAACGATAACTACCACCGCTACTCTGACCATAGGCGCTTTTGACATGAGCGGTAACCTGGACATGGCGACGAACAGTATCAATATAGATAGCGGTACTACTACTGCGGCGGGAGATGGTGCGACTGCTACGGCGACGCTCAACGCGCAAGCCGGCATCGTAACCACTGAGAATCTTTCCACTGCCGCAGGCGGGATCTACACGCTAACATTGACCAACAGTGAAATAATCGGTGCCTCTAACGTCATGGTGACCGTGGACTATGGAACCTGTATAGCCGGTGACCCGATAGTGCAAGAGGTGACGCCAGGTGTTGGGTCATGCGTAATCGTCATCGCGAACGCTAATGGCGCAGCCGGCGCTTTCAGCGCTGGTACACTGCTGATCCACTTCCTGGTTGTAGACGCGTAAGGAATGAAGGCTCAGGCTCTGAGCTAACAGATAGAATAGAATAGAAGAAGTAAGCCACCCCAGCCCTCGGGCTGGGGTGGCTTTGTTTATGTGTCTATAGCGTTTTGGGGGGTTATTTCTTGCGGCTTCTCAGCTTCATGCCGCCGAAGAAGGCAAGGGCAATGAGGGCGAGGATGACCACCCCTCCGATTAGCCACCAGTACCAGGAGAAGCTAAAGCCGGCCGGGGTGTAGGTTATGAGCAGTCGGGCGGCGTTTTCGCCGGCCTCATGAGAGGGGAAGGCTACCAGCTCTTCCGAGGCTTTGTCCATATCGCGGAGCATAACGGCTAAGGAAATCTGCCCCGATTCTTTTTCCGCTGTCACGCCGCCGGTCACATCCCAGCCGTACCACTGGTCGGCTTGATAGATAACGGTGGTGGCCAGGGCGTTTTGCCCAGGTGGGAGCGGTATCGAAGGTGAGGGTAAGCTCATCCCAGTCGGAGTCGACCTGAAGCGCCTGCATGTAGCGGGGAGCTAACAGCGCCACGTTGTGTGAGTAGAGCTGGAGCATGGCCGATTCGATTTCTATGTCCTGAAGTTCGGCCAGGTCGAATTTGAGGTAGATGATGCTGACGACCTTCTCATACTCCGTCTCAACTATCTCTGGCTCGGCTTCTTCTCCCTCTTCACCTTCGGGTATCACCTCTTCCTCCACCACGTTCCAGAAATACCAGGCTTTGACGAATTCGAGGTCGCCGTAGTTCTCGTCCCTGAAGCCTAAGCTGTCGTCGGGGTCGTTGAGGTCGGCTACGGCGTAGGTATCCTCACTGACATCGATGACCAGGCTCTTGGTGGCTGAAGCCCCCATGAGCAGCGACAGGAGCGCGAAGAGTACCAGCACCGAGCAGCCTATAAGCAGTTTTTTCATATTTTCCTCCCTAGAAGTTATGTTTTTAATCTTATCATAATATCGGGGGGGAATAAAACAGGGGGTTATAGCGGCCAGCCCAGCCACTCGAAGAGGCCGAGCATCTTTAAGCCCATATAGAGCATGACGGCGATGAAGATGTACCTTAAAAGCCGGGCGGGCAGCCTGTGGGCGACGATGGCGCCGAGTTGGGCGGTGCCGACGCTGGCGACCGCCAGCAGCCCCCATGATTGCAGATTGATGTAGCCTATAGAATAGTCGGGCAGTCCGGCAACGCCGAGCCCGTTGGCGAGGTAGCCGATAGCGCCGCCGACGGCGGCGAAGAGCATTATGGCCAGCGAGGTGCCTACGGCGTTATGCATCCTGAAGCGGAGCGCCAGCACCAGCACCGGAATCATCAGTATGCCGCCGCCGATGCCGAGGATGCCGCTGATAAAGCCGATGGGAACGGCCCAGGCGGCCAGGAGCCAGGGGTTTTCCTGCGGTGAGGCTCTGGCATCGGGGGGTGGGGCGGTGAGCATTCTGAGGGCGCTGAGCAGGATTACGGCGCCGAAGGCGAGCTTCAAGCCCGCTCCGGGGAGGTGAGCCGCCAGCGTGGCCCCGCCGAAGGCACTGACCAGGCCGCAGCCGCCCATGATTATAGCAGCCCGCCAGCGCACCGCGCCCTTGAGGCTGTGCTGCCAGGCGCCGCTGGCGGCGAGGGGGAGAACGACGAGTAGGCTGGTGCCGAAGGCGAGCTTGATGGCGAGGTCGGTGGGCAAGCCCATGTTGGTGAAGATGAAGTATTGAACCGGGGTCATGATAAAGGCGCCGCCGAGGCCGAGAAGGCCGCCCGCGAAGCCGACGCCGACGCCGGTTGCCAGCAGGATTAATATATGAGCTGTGGTCACGTAATCGTTTTTATTGTAGCACGTCGGTGTATTCAAGCCAATTGCGGAGGGGGCGGCTTGTTGCTATAATACCGCTGAAAGATGGGGCTGTAGCTCAGCTGGGAGAGCGCCTCCTTTGCAAGGAGGAAGTCAGGGGTTCGAGTCCCCTCAGCTCCACTTTTTTCTTAGCTGTCCCCTCGACTTATCTCTGTAGGAGAAACCATTGCAAGAATATACCGAAAGATTGGGTTATGCCCCCTTAGGCAGGCTGCTGCTCCGTTTGAGTCTGCCCAGCATAGCCGCCACCGTAACCCTCAGTCTTTATAATATCGTCGACACCTTCTGGGTGGCGAAACTGGGTCACGGGGCTATCGCCGCGCTGACGATAGTGTTTCCCTACCAGATTCTTTTTGCGGCTATGGGAATCGGCACCGGCATCGGCGTCTCCGCTCTGGTCTCCCGGCGCTTCGGCGAAAACAATCCCGAAGCCACCAATCACGTCGCCGGACAGATATTCTTCTTAGCCGCCTTCTGGGGTCTCCTCTTTATGATGATTTCGGTTTTCTTCTCGGAGGGTATCCTGACCACCTTCGGCGCCACACCGGATATCATAGATTACAGCAACCAGTACCTGACTATCATCGTTTTCGGCGCTCCCCAGATAATCTTCGCCCTGGTGGCCAGCAGCCTTATACGCGGGTCGGGCGACGCTGTGAAACCGATGGTTATCATGATAACCGCCAGCGTCATCAACATCATTCTCGACCCCT
>CAYQPY010000082.1:0-4979 GCA_964419705.1 uncultured Dehalococcoidales bacterium | reverse complement strand
TAGCGAAGGGTTTCTTGCCGGTAAAGCTCTCCGACTGGGCGATTTCGTTCTCGTGGTGGGGGAAGATTAAGTCCTGCCCGCCGCCGTGAATATCAATTTGCTCGCCGAGATACTTCAGCGACATGGCGCTGCACTCGATATGCCAGCCCGGTCGCCCCTCGCCCCAGGGGCTTTCCCAGAAGGGCTCGTCTGGCTTGGACGCCTTCCAGAGGGCGAAGTCCATGGGGTCTTCCTTTTCCCCGCCGCCTATGGCACACTCGCCCGACATCATATCGTCCAGGCTGCGGTGGGAGAGCTTGCCGTAGTCGGGGTCTTTCCTCACCCGGAAATAGACGCTGCCGCCGGCGGGGTAGGCGAAGCCTTTGTCAATCAAGCCCTGTATTACCTCGATGATTTTCGGTATCTCACCGGTGGCGTGGGGATATTCATCGGCAGGCTCGATATTCAGCGCGTCCATGTCCTCGAAATAGCTGTCGGCGTATTTCTTAGCCAGCTCGGCGGGGGGAATGTCGCGCTGGTTGGCGCGGTCAATGATTTTATCGTCGATATCGGTGACGTTCTGCACGTATTTGACCCTGTAATCGCTGAACCTGAGGTAGCGCCGAATGACGTCGAAGATAACATAGCTCATGGCGTGGCCGATATGGGCGTCGTCGTAGGGGGTTACGCCACAGACGTATATCTTGACCTCGTCGCCCCAAGGTAAAAACTCCTCCTTTTTACCGGAGAGGGTGTTGTATAGTTTCATTTCTTGTTTCTTTCTAGGCGCTTAAGCGTTTTTTCCAGCCCGGCGATTCTCTTTTCCAGGGCTTCCAGCCTCTCGCCCACGGGGTCGGGCAGCCTTTCCACGGTGTCGGTATCGGGGTTGCGCACCGCCACCACCCGTCCCGGCACCCCGACCACGGTGGCGTTAGCCGGCACCGAGTTTACCACCACCGAGCCGGCGCCGACCTTGGAGTTTTCGCCGATGGTGATGTCGCCGATGAGCTGCGCGCCCACCCCCACCACCACGTTATCGCCCAGGGTGGGGTGGCGCTTGGCCCGCAGGTGGCTGGTGCCGCCCAGGGTTACCCCCTGGTAGATGGTAACGTTATCGCCAATCACTGAAGTCTCGCCGATGACCACGCCCATGCCGTGGTCGATGAAAAAGCCCTCCCCAATCGTTGCCCCGGGGTGGATTTCGATGCCAGTGAGGAAGCGGCTGATGTGGGAGATAAAGCGGGGCAGGAAGGGGATGTGCCAGCGGAAGAGGGTATGGGTTATGCGGTGGCACTGGCGGGCGTGAAAGCCGGGGTAGGCCAGTAGAATCTCCAGCGTGTTGACCGCCGCCGGGTCGTGTTCGAAGACGGCTTTGATGTCCTTTCTTATACCGCGGCAAAATCCCATTAGAGTCAGTCTCCTGCTATCAAGGCTACGGCGCGGGCTTCTATCCACCGGCCCTTGCCGATACAGCCCAGGCCGTTAGTTGTGCTCGCCTTGACGCTTACCTTATCTATCTCGATAGCCAGTGTCTGGCTTAAGCTTTTCCGCATCTCTTCGATAAAGCCGGCGAGCTTGGGCTCCTCGGCGATAACCGTGGCGTCGATGTTAACGATATGCCAGCCCTGAGCTAATAGCTTTCCCCCCGTCGTTTTGAGCAGGCTCAGGCTGGAGATGTCCTTGTACTGCGCCTCGCCGGGGGGAAAATGCCTGCCGATATCGCCCAGGGCGGCGGCGCCGAGCAGGGCATCGATGATGGCGTGGGTCAGCGCGTCGGCGTCACTCCAGCCGTCGAGTCCCTTGTCAAAGGGAATATCCACGCCGCCGAGGACGAGCTTCCTGTGCTTGACCAGCGGGTGGACATCGTAGCCGATGCCGATTCGCATTTTGTTTTCCATGCCTTTTTCCCAGAACCTCCGCCGAGGTGGAATAGCTACAATATAGCACAAAAATTCCCCTTTCGCATAGCTAGCCGGGGGCGCGGACCGAGCTTGACAGCTTCGGCATCAATGCCTAATATTGAGCCAGGCACGGCGAAAAGGGAGGTTAAAGTGCTATGAAGAAAGCGTTGACAATGCTGTTAGTCTTCTGCCTGCTGGCAGCCACGCCCTTCGCCTTCACCGCTTGCAAGGGGGATGGAGGCGAACCATCAGAAGGGCAGTTACCCAGCTTCGAGTCGGGGGACACATGGGTCTGGAGCTATGTTATGCAGGGAGAGACCACTACCCTCACCGAGGAGGTAATCGGGGAGGAGAGAGTGGAGGGGCGGGATTGCTATGTTATTGATATGTCTTTCGACCCGGTTCTCAGCTTTCCCCAGGAGGAGGGGGTCAGCACCATTACCGGCATGAAGTACTGGGGGGATAAAGCCACCGCTTTTTATGAGGTCAAGAGCGAAATATCGGGCAACTATGACGGAACAGCCTTCACTATGACCATGATTTCCTCCTACAGCTCCTGGGCGTCTCTTTTCCCGCTGGAACTTGCCAAGGAAGTAGAGACGGAGCAGACCGTCACCCAGTATTTTGGCGACACTCAAAGCGGAGAGCCTACGGTGAGCACTCAAAACTACAGGGTGGATAACCGGGAGGACGTCACCGTTACCGCCGGGACCTTTAGCTGCTGGAAGCTGGTTATTGACGACGGCGCCGGCAATGTTCTCCAGATTGTGTGGTGGTCGGACGAGGCCGAGAGCATCGTTAAAAGCACCGACGGCGCCGGCAACACCACGATGGAGCTTCTGTCGTACTCGGTTAGCTAGCCGCTAAGAAATACCGTGCTTTCCCAGAGCCTCCGCGATGAGCAGGTCTTCGGGGGTGGTTATCTTTATATTATCATACGAGCCCATGTAGAGTTTAACTTGAAAGCCCGCTGACTCCACCAGCGAGGCGTCGTCGGTGACTTCGCCCTTCGCCTCCCGGTAGGCTCTGGTTATTATATCAAAGCGAAAGAGCTGGGGCGTTTGCACCGCCCAGAGGTTCTGGCGGGGTGGGGTCTCCCGTACGATTCTATCGTCTCCGGCAACCTTGATGGTGTCGGTTACGGGAACGGCGGCTGCGGCAGCTCTGGTTTCCTGTGCTGCCTTTAAGCCCTCCTCGATTAGCTCTTTGGTGACCAGCGGGCGGGCGCCGTCGTGAATGACCACCCACTCGCAATCCTTAAGTTGCTTTAGCCCCGCCGCCACCGAGTCCTGCCGCCTTTTGCCCCCGACGCAAACGTCAATCGGCTTTGATAGTCCTGCTTCGGCTATCAACTGCCGGCAGGCTTCCAGGCTTTTCTCGTTAACCACCAGCACGATGTGGTCGATTGAATCACAGCCGTCGAAGGCGCTGAGGACATAAGAGATAACCGGCCTGCCCGCGAGCGGCGCTAAGACCTTATCGATTCCGTTCATGCGCCGGCTTTCGCCGGCGGCGACGATTACGGCGGCTGTTTTAGTTCGGTTGGTCATTTTTTTGCTTTATTCCCATCTTGGGGGTCGCTGTAAAATGAACCCGTCGGGCTTTTTCACTTTGTCGGGGAAGAGACTCCGGGCGAGATTTGCACGACCAATGCGTAAACAGGCATGGGCTATATTCCTAAGTTCTACGGATTCGCGTTTAGGGGGAAAGGCAATGACAATACGTTTATGTGTAAACGTGTTCTTAATAGCCGTGACAAGTGGTACTAGGTCACTGTCGGCCGACAACAGCAGTGCGGTGTCAAAATTATCATTAGCAGCATCCGAAAGAATTTCTACAGCTATATTTACATCTGTCATTTTTTCATTTGGAACTCGGTCCTTGAACCCACAATGCGGGCACTCACGTGGATTCAGTTGGTATTTCCCATAAAAGATCTCAAGATTGGGTAGGGTTTCAAGCGCTTCAATAAATGTGGATTGGCGCTTTTCCTTGTCTGGCGATCCAAAGACTCTTGCTGTAAAATATTTGGTCATGGCCAATTCTTGATTGAACTTAAGGAGATTCTGTGATAGAAGTTGAACGTTGAGCCAGTAGAATCGGCGCCAGCCTTTTTCCCTTAGCCCAAAATACAGATTGAACCCATCTATGTAGCTGATAACCCTATTCATTTTCATCGTGTTTGCGACGTATGTGTAATAGTAATGTTGACATTTGTCACACTTCGAGTTACTATATCATTATTACAGCGCCAGTGTAAGTAGCACTGGCCCGACGGCCTTCTGTGAATACAGAGGGCCGTTTCTTATATCTAACTCTTCCCCACCAGCCCCACCCTTATTGCCTCTTTCAGCGTGGCCGCCGTCAAAAGCTCGATGCCCTTGGGGGCTTTGACCTGGGCGCCTGTTTTAGGCACCAGGCAGCGCTTAAAGCCCAGCCGGGCGGCTTCCGCCACCCTTCGGTCCAGTTGCGAAACGGCCCTTAGCTCGCCGCTTAAGCCCACCTCGCCCGCCGCCACCAGTCCGGGGTCTACAGCCACGTCACGGGCGCTGGAGGCGATGGCCAGAGCGATGCCTAAATCGGCGGCGGGCTCACCCACTTTGAGCCCTCCGGTGACATTGACGATAATATCCTGGTTGCCCAGCTTCAAGCCCACCCGCTTGGTCAGCACCGCCGTAATCAGCAGCAATCTATTGAAATCGACGCCGTTGGCGGTGCGGCGGGGCAGGCCGAAAGAAGTAGGGGTGGTCAATGCTTGAATCTCAACGAGCAGGGGGCGGCTGCCTTCCAGTGTGGGCACTACCGCCGAGCCGACGGCTTCCTCCAGCCTCTGGGCGAGGAAGGCCTTGGAGGGGTTGTCCACCTCCATAAGCCCCTCCTGCTTCATCTCGAAGACGCCGACCTCGTTGGTGGAGCCGAAGCGGTTTTTCACCCCCCGCAGCAGACGGTAAGCGCTGAAAGGCTCCCCCTCCAGGTAGAGCACCACATCGACGATATGTTCTAAGACCCTGGGTCCGGCGATAGCGCCGTCCTTGGTCACGTGCCCGGCCACGAAAACGGGCACGGCGCTGGGCTTGGCCCAGTGCATCAGCCTCAGGG
>CAYQPY010000081.1:0-4987 GCA_964419705.1 uncultured Dehalococcoidales bacterium | reverse complement strand
GCCTAATGCGCTGCGCCTCGCCGCCGGCCAGTGTCGCCGAGGCACGGTCGAGGTTAAGATAGTCCAGCCCCACGTCCTTGAGAAAGCTCAGGCGGGCCTGAATCTCTTTCATTATCTGTTGGGCTATTGTCTGTTCGCGCTTGCTTAACACCGCTTTCTTGCCGTTACCCATCACCCCCACCCAGTCCAGCGCCTGAGCCACCGACATGGCGCTGACTTCGACGATGTTCTTACCGCCTATGGTCACCGCCAGCGACTCCGGCTTGAGCCGCCTGCCCTCGCAGACGGGGCAGGGCTTCGAAACCATATAGCGCTCGATTTTGGCGCGGGAGTATTCCGACTCGGTATCCTTATAGAGCCGTTCCAGGGCGTGAATGACGCCCTCGAAGCCGTCGTGGTGGCGCCTTATCTTGCCGAAACGGTTGCGGTAGACCCTGGTTTCCCCACCCTCCCCGTAGAGGATGAGGTCAAGCTGCTCCTTGGTCAAGTCCTTGACCGGGGTGTGCAGGGAGAAGCCGTTATTGCGGGCTAAAGACTCTACCTGGTAGAGATACCAGCTGTGGAACTGCCAGGGGCGAATAGCCCCCTCCAGGATGGACAGGTTCTTGTTCAGCACCAGGTCGGGGTCTATCTCCAGCTTTACCCCCAACCCGCTGCATTCGCGGCAGGCGCCGTGAGGCGAGTTGAAGCTGAAGCTGCGGGGGGCAATCTCGCCCAGGCTGATGCCGCAGTGGACGCAGGCAAAGTGCTCCGAGAACAAAAGCTCCTCGCCGTCGATAATGGAAACCAGCACCACCCCCGCCCCCAGTTTAAGCGCCGTCTCCACCGAGTCGGCGATACGGCTCTGTCCTTCAGCTGAAGGGTCCTCCCCCATCACCAGCCTGTCCACCACCACGGCGATGGAGTGTTTCTTATATTTATCCAGTTGAATATCCTCGGACAGCTCGCGAATCTCGCCGTCAACGCGGACGCGTACATAGCCCGCCTTGCGCAGGTCGTCGAAGACCGACTGGTATTCGCCCTTGCGGTCGCTAATCAGCGGGGACAGAATCATAATGCGGCTCTTAGCCGGGATTTTCTGCACGGCGTCGACAATCTGCTGCACCGTCTGCGCTGTAATCTCCCGCCCGCACTTGGGGCAGTGGGGATGCCCCACGCGGGCAAAGAGCAGCCTCAGGTAGTCGTAGGTCTCGGTCACCGTGCCCACCGTGGAGCGCGGGTTCTTGCTGGGCCCTTTCTGGTCGATAGAGATAGCCGGGCTCAAGCCCTCGATATAGTCGACCTCGGGCTTTTCCATCCGTCCCAGAAACTGTCGGGCGTAAGCCGAAAGCGACTCCACGTAGCGCCGCTGCCCCTCGGCATAGATGGTGTCGAAGGCCAGCGAGCTCTTGCCGGAGCCGGAGACGCCGGTGATAACCACCAGCTTACCGCGGGGGATAACCACGTCTATATTCTTGAGGTTATGCTCCCGAGCCCCTTTAACGACAATAGCCTGTAACGGCATGGATTTATACCTCTTCCCTAGCTAAATTAATTGTAACACTTGCCGCTAAAGCACAACAAGTTTCCTTGATTAGATTCCCCCCATCGGATATACTGCTAGGACTGACTGATTAAATGACGCCCTCTCAAGCCAGGGAAGGAGACCGCCCTTGAAAAAAGTAACCATAAGCTCTGACGCCCCGGGAGAAAGACTCTTCGTCCTGGGCAATGAAGCCATCGCCCGGGGGGCTATAGAGGCCGGCGTCCAGGTCGCCGCCGCCTACCCCGGCACCCCCTCCAGCGAGATAACGGAAACCCTTTCCGGGGTCGCCAGAGAGCTCGATATCTACGTCGAGTGGTCAGTCAACGAAAAGGTAGCCTTCGAGGTCGCTTTAGCCGCTTCTATATGCGGGGTGAGAGCCATGGCCTCGATGAAGCACGTCGGCGTAAACGTGGCTCACGACCCGCTGATAACCGCCAATTATATCGGGGCTAAGGGGGGGCTGGTGCTGCTCTCCGCCGACGACCCCTGGGCCTGGAGCTCCCAGAACGAGCAGGACAACCGCTATATCGCCCTGCAGGCCTACATGCCCATCCTGGAACCTTCCTCCGTGCAGGAAGCCAAGGATATGATGGCTGACGCCTTCAGGCTATCCGAGCAGTTCAAGCAGCTTTTCATGCTTCGTTCGGTAACGCGTATAGGCCACGCCCGCAGCGATTTAGTCCTGGGCGAAATATCGCGGGAAAAGAGACAGGGCAAGTTCGTCAAAAACCGCGACTGGCTGGTCTATACCCCCCGCGAAGCCAGGATAAACAAGCCCCTGATGTTGGAGAGGTTCGACGCCATAAAGAAGGCGGCCAACACCCTCCCCTACAACCAGCTCAAGCTGGCCCGCGGCGCCAAGCTGGGCATTATCGGCTGCGGGCTGTCCTACAGCTACAGCCTGGAGGCGTTGCAGTGGCTGGGGCTTGAGGACAAGGTTTCCATGCTCAAAATCGGTACCCCCCACCCCCTGCCCGAGGAACTGGTGATAGAAATGTTGAAATCGGTCAAGGAGGTGCTGGTGACCGAGGAAATCGACCCCTTTGTCGAGCTTCATGTCAAAGCTATCGCCGGTGAGCACAATATCCCGGTTAAAATCCACGGGAAAAACCTCCTGCCCAGGGTCGGCGAGCTATCCACGAGGAAGGTCACCGAGGCGGTCATCAAGCTTAGCGGAGCCAAGCCACCCATTGACTTTGCCAAACTGGACAAGCTGGCTGAAGAGACGACCCCCCTCCTCCCCTGGAGACCGCCGGCTTTGTGCCCCGGCTGCTCGCATCGGGCCTCTTTCTACGCCATCAAGACCGCCTCGAAAAAGGTAGCCCGGGACTACGGACAGGATGTGGAGGCTATCTACCCCGGCGACATCGGCTGCTACGCTCTGGGCTACAATCCCCCCCTGGAGGCGGTAGACACCACCATCTGTATGGGCGGCAGCTTCGGCATCGCCAACGGGCTGTCCCACGTCGTCAACGCGCCCATAGTAGCCCACCTGGGCGACTCGACCTTTTTCCACGCCGGCATACCGCCCCTGATAAACGCCGTCTACAACAAGGCAAACATCACCATGGTCGTACTCGATAACTCGGCTACAGCTATGACCGGCTTCCAGCCCCACCCCGGCACCGGCCAGACTGCTATGGGCGACGAGGCCATCCAGCTAAAGCCGGAGGATATCGCCCGCGCCTGCGGGGTAAAGTTCGTCGAGGTTGTCGACCCCTTCGACCTGAAAGCGGCCGCCAGGACCATAGAAGCCGCCATAAGGTTCGAGGGCCCCGCCGTCGTCGTCTCCCGCAGGCTCTGCGCCATGATTGACCAACGGGAGAAGCGGAAACGAAAAGAGCCGATTATCCCCTACCGCGTAGACCAGGATAAGTGCAGCGATAAGTGCAACGCCTGCATTGAGCTTCTGGGCTGTCCGGCGATAACCAAAGAGGACGGCAAGACCGTCATCGACCAGGCGCTTTGCACCGGCTGCGGCATCTGCGCCCAGGTCTGCCCCTACCAAGCGATAATCGAGGTGAGCCAATGACAAAAGAATTCAACGTGCTGATTACCGGAGTCGGGGGGCAGGGCGTAATCCTGATGTCGGAGCTGCTGGGAGAGGCCGCGGTTAAAGATAAATTGAAGGTCAGGGGTTCGGAGATACTGGGCATGGCGGTGAGGGGCGGCTCGGTAACCAGCGCCATAAGGCTCGGAGAAGATGTCTACGGCCCCCTCATCCCCAACGGCAAGTGCAGCGCCCTGGTCGGCATGGAACCCTCGGAGGCATTGCGGAATATCACCTGCCTCTCCAAGTCCAGCCTGGTCATACTCAACACGGCGGCAACCGTGCCCTTCACCGTACCCCTGGGGCAAAGCAGCTACCCCAGCCTGGAGGAAACCCTGGAAAAGCTAAATAAAGCCGCGGAAAAAGTAATCCAGCTCGATGCCGCCGGACTGGCTTTAGCAGCGGGCAGCCGGCTCACCACCAATGTCGTCATGCTGGGGGCGTTATTCGGCGCCGAGCGCCTGCCGATTAAAGTAGCCACTATCAAAGAGGTCGTCGAGGAGCGTTTCCCGGCGAAAGTGGCGCCGGTCAACATGGAAGCCTTCGACCTGGGGTATGAGACAAGTCGGCAGGCTCTCAAATAGGAACTATTCTATAAGCTCCATAATGTGCATCACCTTCACCGGCAGCTTATTGCGCGTCACGCTGTCAATCAGCTGAATCTCGCACCCCGGGCAACTGCTGACCACGACATCGGCGCCCGTGGCCTTGATGGAAGCCGCCTTCTTATCGCCGATATCCTTCGACAGGTCGTAGTAATACATGCTGAACGCCCCTGCCATCCCACAGCAGCGGTCGGCGTCGGGCATCTCGATATACTCCACATCCGATATCGACTTTATGACCTGCCTCGGCTGGCTGGTTATCCCCAGGTGTCGGCTCAGGTGGCAGGGGTCGTGCCAGGTAACCTTCTTGCCCTTAGCCTCCGCCGAGGGCTTATAAGCCGATGCCGGCAATTCCAGCACGTCCACCAGGAACTCAGAGATATCCTTCACCTTCTTGGCGAACTTCTCGTAAGCCTTCTTTCGCTGCGGGGTGTCGGCCAGAAACTTGGCGTAGTCTTTCAGCGCCGAGGTGCAGGTGGCGCAGTCGGAGATAACGTAGTCCAGCCCCTCGAAGGCTTTAACGTTGGCGTCGGCCATCTTTCGGCCGGTTTCGAAGTCGCCCGCCCCCAGAAACACCGGTGCCCCGCAGCACCCCTGCTCCTGCGGCACCACCACCTCCACCCCGTTACGGGTCAGGAAGTTAATTATACGCTGGCCCAGGTCGGGCAGGACGAAATCGGTCATACAGCCGCTGAAATAGCCCACTCGCATCTTGGTCTTGACTCCGTTGGGCGGCACATTCACCACCGGCACTATCTGCCGCAAGAATTTGGGGGCAATCTGGGGTATATTCCGTCCCTTACCCAG
>CAYQPY010000080.1:0-4993 GCA_964419705.1 uncultured Dehalococcoidales bacterium | reverse complement strand
CGGGCGGCGATATTCACGTTATAGGGCTGTTTGATTGTCTGCAGGTATCCCACAACCTTGGGGTGCATAAGGCCGTAGCCGACCCTCAGGCCGGCCAGACCCGCCCACTTAGAGAAGGTTCGCAAGACCATCAGGTTATCATACTTGGTAACGAAGGGGGTAATCGTTTCCCCGCTGAACTCGACATAGGCTTCGTCAGCCACTATGGGCACACCGGTCTCTATAAGCTCCAGCACGTCCTTCTGAGGGGCGGGGGTACCGGTGGGGTTGTTGGGGTTAGCCAGCAGTATCAGCTTGGTCTTTTTGGTGATGGCTTTCTTGACCGCGGCCACATCGACGCGGTAGTCCTCGTCGCGGGGCACCTCGACTAGCTTGCCGCCGCAGAGTATGGTGCCGAAGCGAAACATATCGAAGGTAGGCACAAGGTTGATTACCTCGTCGCCCGGTTCGAGGAAGAGGCGCAGGATAAGGCCTATGAGCTGGTCGCTGCCGTTACCGACGACGATGCGCTCGGAGTCGACGCCCGTATAGCCCGCCAGCAGCCGGCGCATCTCGGTCTGTCCGGCGTCAGGGTAGATATTTAAGTAGGGGTAGTTGCCCAGGGCTTCGTTTACCTTGGGCGAGCAGCCGTAGAGGTTCTCGTTAGCGTCCAGCTTGACAATGCCGTTTATGGCCATCTTAACCCTCTCGGCCAGTAGTTCCAGTGACTTGCTGGGGACGTAGCCGCCGAAGCCAGCCAGGTCCGATCTGATAAACTTGGTGATTCCTTCTCCAGACATTCCTTTTTCTCCCTCTCTCTATCCCTATATAAACAAAATTCCCTCCGCCTGGAGGGTTCTGTTCGAATTTTGGGACTTTTATTTTTTGGCTTTTATTGCCGTATACTACCCTCCAGGCGCTCGGTTGCGCCCTGTAAATATGTAGGCGTAATAATAGCTGTGAAAGGTAGTATTTAACATTTCGCTTGACTCTAGCACAAGCAGGTATAATTTGTCAATATTTTACTTCAGATTTTACTTCAGGCGCTTCTCCACCGCCCGGGCGTGTGCCTCCAATCCCTCGGCTCTGGCGATGACGGCGGCGGCTTTAGCCAGCTTCTTTAGCGTGCCTTTGTCCACGTCGACGACGTTGATGAGCTTGACGAAGTCGAGTATGTTCAGCGGCGAGCTGAAGCGGGCGGTAGCGCTGGTGGGCAGGACGTGGCTCGGCCCCGCCGTATAGTCGCCTAGCACCACCGTCGAGCTGTTACCGATAAAGATACAGCCGGCGTTGGTTATTCGCTCGACATAGGCGTCGGCGTCCTTGACCATCAAAGCCAGGTGCTCGGGGGCGTAGAGATTAGACAGCTCTATAGCCTCGCCGATGTCGTCGACGACGGCAATCAACCCCTGGTTCTGTATGGCTTCGGCGGCGATATCGCGGCGTTCCAGGCTCTTTAGCTGCTTTTCCACCTCTTTAGACACCTCGGCGGCCAGCCCTATGGAGTCGGTTACCAGTATCGCCGCCGCCAGCGGGTCGTGCTCCGCTTGAGCTACAATGTCGGCGGCGCAGTAGTCGGGGTTGGCGTTCTCGTCGGCGATAATCAGCACCTCGCTGGGGCCCGGCAGGCTGTCGATGCCCACGGCGCCGTAGACCAGCTTTTTAGCCAGGACGACGAAGATATTGCCCGGCCCGCAGATTTTATCCACCCTGGGAATAGACTCCGTGCCATAGGCGAGGGCGGCAATGGCCTGGGCGCCGCCCACCGAGAAGATGCGGTCAACGCCGGCGATATCGGCGGCGACCAGTGTGGCTGCCGGCACCGTCCCGTCGGCGCGGGGTGGGGTGGCCAAAATAACCTCTTTGACGCCGGCGATGCGGGCGGGGATAGCCGTCATCAGCACCGTCGAGGGGTAACTGGCGGTGCCACCGGGGGCATAGGCGCCGATGCGCTCGATGGGGCGTATCAACTGCCCGAAGCCCTTCTTGGCGGCCAGGCTCCGGATAGTGTCCTTCTGTTTCTGGTGGAACGAGCCGATGCGCTGGGCGGCGAACTTGAGTGCGGAGAGCAGCTCTTTGTCCACCTCAACATAGGCGCTCTTTATCTGTGTCTTGCTCACCTCAAGCGAGCTGAGCTTGGCACGGTCGATTTTCAGGCTGTAGCTGAAGAGGGCGGCGTCGCCCATGTCGCGCACGTCATCGACTATCTGCGCCACCGCCTCCTCCGGGCTCATTTCTATCCCGAATACCGCTTTTATCCGCTGCCTCAGGGCGGGGGAGTCGGGGGTGAAATCGCTCCCCGGTTGCCGCTCCAGCAGCGCTTTGGCCGGCTCAAAGCCTTCGATAATTCTCATGATATCTCCTCGGCGGCTTTACGCAGTGTTTTTGTGATAGACTCCATCCTCTCCTTCTTGGACGGGCTGGCTACCTGTTTGGCGCTGCCGATGAGGCAGGCCGTCGATTCGAAGAGGGTGTCGATAATCTTCAACTTGTGCTGGGCCAGGGTGCGCCCGGTTTCGGTATTCTCAATGAGCAGGTCGGCGTCCTCGGGCAAGAAAGCTTCGCTGGCCCCCCAGGTCGGTATCAGCCGATAACGGTTGAGGCGGTTATCGCGGGCGTATCTGTCGGCGATGTTGATGTACTCCGAAGCCACTCGCAGCGGCAGAGCACTCTCGGACTCGCTCAAATCACGTATGTCGGCGATGTCCCGGTCCTGGCTGACCACCGCCACCACCTTGACCCAGCCCAGCTTTAGATTGGCCAGCTCTTTAACCGGGCTGGAGGGGAACTGGCAGAGGTGCTCGGTGAGCCAGTCCCGACCGGTAATGGCCAGGTCGAAGTTATTGTTGGCTACCTGCAGGGGCATATCCTGTGGCCTGATTACCTTGACGCTGACGCCATCCAGGTTTATGTTTGGCCGTCGGTTGCCCTTCTCGGAGGGGTAGTCGTCGAGACGAATGCCCGCCTGGTCCAATAGCTTCCGGGTGTGCGCCTGCTGGTGTCCGTCGGGCAGGGCTAAGCGCACCACGTCTTTATCCGCTTCTGGCGCAGGATATTTTGTTTTAGTCGACTGGCGCTTTTCTCCTTCGGGCTTTCTTTTCTCCGGCATGAGCACCGCCTCGATAGGGGCTACCATCTTATCCAATCCCTTGGCTTTCCAGCTGTCGCGGTTGGCGATTAAGAAGGCGCTGACACTTAAGGTCCGGCTTATCGGCGCCAGAGAGAAGGGGAACTCCTCGGCGTTACCGCCGACCAGCGCTAAATCGGCGCTCTCGGGCGGATAGACCTCGGCGCCACCCCAGAGGGGAAAGACGCTGAAGTGTTTCAGCCGCGCGTTGATGGCGAAGGACTCGGCCAGGTTGGGGTATTCGCTGGCGATACGTACCGTGCCCGCTCTGGCTCTTAGCGTTGCCACGGTGGCTGTGCCCGCCGCGCTGGCGGCGTAGAGAGCGCCCTCGCCGTATTTCAGGTTCTTCACCTTCATCAGGGCGCTGCTGGGGTATTTAGCCAGCAGCTCTTCAATCCAGTCCGAGCCGCAGATGCCCAGGTCGTAGTTGCCGATGGCGACCTGGATGGGTATGTCCTTCTCGTGGAACACCCTGGCCGAGAGATGGGGAAGGGTCTTCGATTCGATGTGGTAGAAGCGTGTCTGCTCGTGGTAGCCGTCGAGTCCCCACCTCGCCCTCTGCAACAGGGCGGCGGTCTCGCCCAGTAAACGGCCCTTGGGCAGCGCTAACTTTAGCTTGTTCGTCTTCATTTCTTTAATAAGGCTAAAAGCTCATCGGCGGTCTGTGCCGCTACTTTTTGCTTCTTTGCCCGGTTAGTCACGATAAACTTGGGCGATTTGTCCTTGATATCCACCGTCCAGTCAAAGTCCGCCTCTTTCTGGGCGCCGAGATAGCATTCCGCCCGGTAGCCGGCTTTGTGCAGTCGGTTGGCGATGTCGAAGCCATCCCTGGCTTGTGCGGTCTCCGCCCTGATTAGGATTCTCGGCGGCTGGGGTGTGCTAAGCGCTTCCGGCTTTATCAAAGCCATCAGGCGTTCCAGGTAGAGGGCGAAACCGGAGGCGGGCACATCCTTGCCTCCCATCAGGGGAATGAGGGCGTCGTACCTGCCCCCGCCCCCAATCTTCTCCCCGGCTTTAAAAATCTGGAAAATCACGCCGGTATAGTATTCGAAGCCCCGCCCCGAGGCGATGTCGATGCGGTAGTCGCAGCCCATTGCCTCCAGGAACTCGGCAATCCTGGTGCAGTTTTCGATGTAGGGCTTGCATTCGGGCAGGTCTTCGGCGAAAAGCTCCTTCAATTCTTTAGAAAAGCCCGACGGCTTTCCCTTCAGTTCGAGCAGCGAATCAATGGTTTTCTCCAACTCGGGCCTCTTGAGTTTCAGCTTCTCCAGCGCCTTCATATCCCCGTCCAGGATTTGGTTGAACATGCCGATTTGTTCCTCGGCGCTTAACTCCATGCGGGCCAGCAGCGCCTTTATCAAGCCGGCGTGCGATAGCCTGAGCTCGATGCCCTCAATCTTTAGCTCCCTCAAAACCTCCAGCGCCAGCATAACCAGCTCGATGTCGGCCAGCGGCGGTTTGGCGCCGATAAGCTCCGCCCCGCACTGCCACCGCTCTCGCGTCTTCTTGCCCGTCGCCTCGAACATAAAGATATTGGCTACGTAAAAGAGCTTGGCCAGCTTCTCTTTAGCCATACTATCTATATAGAGTCGGCTGATGGGGATGGTGCCGTCGGGTCTCAAGACCACCCTCTCCCCGCTCCACCCGTCCCAGTCGAGGAAAGAATATACCTTGGAGAGCATGTTGGGGGTTAGCGTTCCCGTGGCGGTGAAGAGGTGCAGGTACTCCAGGGTCGGTGTCCTCACCTCCCGGTAGCCCCACTTCAGGCAACAGTCACGGAAGGCGCTCTCGATAAGGCGAAAGCTCTCCATTTCTTGCGGGGACAGGTCGCGGGTGCCTTTAGACCTCTGGATTTTCATAGTTGGTAAATTTTAGCACTACTACTCT
>CAYQPY010000079.1:0-5064 GCA_964419705.1 uncultured Dehalococcoidales bacterium | reverse complement strand
GCCGGAAGCTGGCTGCCTTCGGCCTGACCGAAGCCGACGCCGGCAGCGACGCCGGCAGCATCCAGACCACAGCCACGCCCACCAAAGGCGGCTATATCATTAACGGCACCAAGCAGTTCATCACCAACGGCGGCGACGCCGAGGTATATACCGTTATCGCTCTAACCGATAAGTCCAAGGGTCCCCGCGGCGCCAGCGCCTTCGTTGTCGATAAAGACACCCCCGGTTTTACCTTCGGCAGGAAGGAAAAGAAGCTGGGTATCCGCGCTTCCTCGACCCGCGAGTTGGTCTTTGAGGATTGCTTCATCCCCGCCGAGAGTATCATCGGCCGGGAGGGGATGGGCTTTATCCTGACCATGAAGCTTTTGGACCGTTCCCGCCCCGGTTTGGGCGCCCAGGCGATGGGACTGGCGCAGGGGGCTCTGGAGGCGGCGGTTGACTACGCCAAGAAACGCATTCAGTTCGGCCACCCCATCTACGCCCAGCAGGCCGTCCAGCAGATACTGGCCGAGATGGGGATGAGGGTGGAAGCGGCGCGGGCGCTGGTCTATTCCACCGCTCGTATGGTAGACAATGGCGTCAGGGACTTCACCAAGGAGTCGGCGATGTGCAAGGTCTTCGCCTCGGACACCGCGATGAGGGTTACCACCGATGCTATGCAAATCTTCGGCGGCGTGGGCTATATGCGCGATTACCCCATCGAGAAGATGTTCCGCGACGCCAAGATTACCCAGATATACGAAGGCGCCAACCAGGTATTGCGTAACGAGATTGCCTTCGAGTTGCGCAAGAAGAAGGCGTTCCAGATTTAACGCTCTCTAAAACTTGGAGGGGGTCTCCACCTCACCCGGGTTTTTCTTCCCACCCAAATCCCGCCCTGATTTTATCTTTACCCGCCCGCCGCCCTTTTAAGGTAAAGAGGGGGTTTCACCCCCTCTTAAGAACACCCCCAAAGGGGGAAATGGAGTGGGGCTACGTACCCCCGATAAGGAGTTAATAGAGGTCTAACCTCTATTGGGTGGGCAGGGTGGGTCAGAAAAACGTACGCTAAATGTAGTGGGGTGGGGAGGCGTTCCCCCTGTAGGGGGATATATGAGGGGTTACATTCAGCTTGACAGTAGCCAGTAGAGCTGGCTTATAATTAAGAGGCTTATTCTTTTGAGTGATATTATAAAATGCAGATAAACGTAGCTCACCAGCTCAGGTCGGCCATCGGCGCCGTCAAGGAACACGATGTCGACGTGGTCATGGATGTTACCGGTTACGGCAACACCAGCCGGCTTCAGGGCAGGGTCAGCCTGACGCGCACCGACCGCGGTATCCTGCTCAAAGGCGTGCTCAATACCGAGGTCGAACTGACCTGCAGCCGCTGTTTGACCCCGTTCCCGTGCCCGCTGACGCTGAAAATCGCAGAGGAATACTTTCCCACCGTGGACGTGGTCAGCGGCGCGCCGCTGCCCCTCCCCGACGAGTTCGGCGGCTTTACCATCGACGAAAACCACGAGCTCGATTTAACCGAAGCCGTGCACCAGTACGCGCTGCTGGCGGTCCCGATGAAGCCACTCTGCCGCCCGGACTGCGCCGGGCTCTGTCCCGTTTGCGGTCAGAATCTTAACCTGGGGGAGTGTCAGTGCCCGCCCCCGGAAGCCGACCCTCGCTGGGCCAAGCTAAAGGAAATCGGCTTAAGCCAGTGACGGCCTCAAGCCAAGAGAAAGGAACACTTTAATTATGGGAGCTTTACCAAAGAGAAAAACCGCTAAGGCGCGCCAGGGCAAGCGGCGCAGCCACCTGGCGGCAAACCCCCCCGCCCTGGAGGAGTGCCCCCAGTGCCATAGTCCCAAGCTACCTCACCATGCCTGTCCCACCTGCGGGAGCTATGCCGGCCGGGATGTCGTCGAGGTCAAAACCCCGAAGAAGAAGCCCACGGCATAACCCGTCTTATCTTTAAGATGTTTGGAGAAAGGATGCTATGGCTGAGTTAGTTAAGCTAGCCTACGTCTTTCCCGGTCAGGGCTCTCAGTGGTTAGGCATGGGGCAAGACCTCTACCGGGATTTCGCGGCGGCTAAGACCGTCTTCGACCAGGCCGACGAAGCCCTGGGTTTTGCCATCTCCCGCCTCTGCTTCGACGGCCCCGAGGACGAGTTGCGCCAGACGATTAACGCCCAGCCGGCCATAGTAACCGCCAGCTTTGCCTGCCTGGAAGCCAGCCGCGAGGCGGGGGTCGGTTTGCCACCCCCCAGCTTTGTCGCCGGCCACAGCCTGGGCGAATACACGGCTCTGGCGGCGGCGGGCGTCCTCGATTTCGCTGACGTCGTTTCTCTGGCCCGCGAAAGGGGGCGGCTGATGCACGAAGCCGGCCAGATGACCCCCGGGGGCATGGCGGCGATTATAGGGCTCGACGAAGCGCCGCTGGCCGAGCTTTGCGCCGAGACCGGCGCCCGGGTCGCCAACATTAACTGCCCCGGGCAGATAGTCATCAGCGGCGCCGAGGATAACTTGAATCAGGCTGTGGAACTAGCTAAAAACCGGGGAGCGCACCGCGCCATCCCCCTGCAGGTAAGCGGCGCTTTTCACACCCCGCTGATGCAGCCCGCCGTCGACGGCATGGCTAAAGTCATAGCCAAGCTTGAGTTTAATGACCCCGCCACCCCCATCATCGGCAACACCACCGCCCAACCCCTCACCACCGCCCGGGCGGTCAAAGAAGAATTACTCAACCAGCTCTGCAACTGTGTCCAGTGGCAGCGCTCGGTGGAATATATGATTGGCGACGGCGTGACCGCCTTTATCGAAATCGGGCCCGGCAAGGTTCTGGCGGGCTTAATCAAGCGCATTGACAGAAGTGTTAAAATCCTTAATATCGGCGATGCCGAATCGGTGCGGAATTTCAGCGTCGATTAGGGAGCGAGGTCAAAAATGAATAATTCTACCAGGGTAGCCATAGTCACCGGCAGCGGCCGGGGCATCGGGCGGGTCATCGCCCTCAAGCTGGCCGAGTCCGGGGTCAGGGTGGTGCTCAACGATGTCGGCGACGTTAAGCCGGTGGAGGCGGTGGCTCAGGAAATCAAGGCCATGGACGTGGAAAGCCTGCAGGTTATGGCCGACGTTAGCAAGGGCGCCGATGTCGACCGCCTCGTTGACGAGACCCTGTCCGCCTTCAAGCGGGTCGATATACTGGTGAATAACGCCGGCATCGCCCGCGACCAGCTCCTGCTGCGGATGTCGGAAGAGGACTGGGATAAAGTTCTGGCCGTCGACCTGAAGAGCGTCTTTCTCTGCACCAAAGCGGTCTTGAGGCCGATGGCTAAACAGCGCTGGGGCCGGATTATCAATATTTCCAGCATCGTCGGCATTGTCGGCAACAAGGGCCAGGCCAACTACGCCGCGGCTAAGGCGGGCGTTATCGGCTTTACCCGCGCCGTGGCTAAAGAAGTGGCTTCTCACGGCGTCACCGTCAACGCCGTCGCCCCCGGCTTTATCGATACCGAGATGACGCGGGGACTCAAAGAAGAATGGCGCCAGGAGCTGAAAAAGCTCATCCCCCAGGGCGAGTTCGGCACCACCCGCGACGTGGCCGAGGCCGTCACCTTCCTCGCTTCGGAGGGGGCGGGCTATATCACCGGGCAGGTTCTGGGGGTGGACGGGGGCATGTAACCCCCGGAATGTGGTCGTATCGCTTAACGTTTCACCGTTTGCGCATTTAAAATTTAGTGCTATAATATGTGGTTAATTTTAGAGGAAAATCTATGGGGTTACGACGTAAAGCTCGGGTAATAGCCCTTCAGGTCCTGTACGAGGTCGACTCCGTAGGGCACGATATGGAGCGCGCTTTAGCTCCTTTTATGGCCGACGGCAGGCTGAACGAGGAAAACGCCGTCTTTGCCCGCCACCTGGCCAGCGGTGTGCTTGAAGGTAAGGATAAAATAGACGAGCACATTAAGAAGTTCGCCACCGCCTGGCCGTTGGAACAGATACCGGTGGTGGACCGGAATATTTTAAGACTTGCAATATTTGAAATTTTGCTTGATAATAGTGTGCCAATTAAGGTCGCTATAAATGAGGCGGTTGAGCTGGCCAAACTCTTTGGCAGCGACAACTCACCCAAGTTCGTTAACGGTGTCCTGGGCTCGGTTAGCCGAATCGCTTCTAGATAGAAAGATTAGGGAGGTAGAAAATGCCCACAGTTTTTGAGAGGGTGAAAAAGATTGTTGTCGAGCAGCTAGGTGTGGAGGAAGAGGAAGTTGTGCCTTCGGCCAATTTCGTTGACGACCTGGGCGCCGATTCCCTGGACCTTGTCGAGCTGGTAATGTCCTTGGAAGAGCAGTTCAGCCAGGAAGGCCAGAAGGTTGAAATACCGGATGAGGATGCGGAGAAGATAGCCACCGTCCAGGATGCCGTTGACTACATTCACGACCGCGGCGTCAAGGACTGAGCGTATAGCATTCCGACAATAATACACTCGTGGGAAGAAAGAAAAAAGAGGGGCTTTTGCCCCTCTTTTGCTATGTTTAACTATATAGCGTTTTTATGGTTGACTAGAACCACCACCAGAAACTCGTGCTCCATAAGGCTACGGCTATTAGCCAGATGATACCCCCCACAATACCGATGATACCCAGCACCAGCCCGGCCGTGGCCAGGCCCCTGCCCTTGAGACTGGGGTCTTTGTTGGTCTGGCTTATGCCGATGGCGCCGAAGATGATGGCCAGGATGGACAGAAGGCCGAAGAAGAGGAAACCTATAATTCCCATAACGAGCGCGGCGATAGCCATGCCGCTGGTGCGCTCTTCTGCCGCCGCTCTGGGGGCGGGCGCTGGCGCTGCTGCCGGCGCTTTTGTCTTGCTCAAAGCCGCGCCGCATTTCGTGCAAAATTTGCTGTCGTCGGGGTTTTCCTCACCGCATTTAGGACAAAACATTTCGGTCTTTTACCTCCTTGCTTGTCGATAGCTCTCATTGTACCCGTTTTTTTGGTTAGATTAAAGGGGGGTGGGGATGAATACTTGGGGGGTGGGGTGTTTGGACTGCCTGAAATCGTAATCTATATACACCAAGAGGTTGGTTTG
>CAYQPY010000078.1:0-5204 GCA_964419705.1 uncultured Dehalococcoidales bacterium | reverse complement strand
CCTACAGGGTTTAGACCCCTATTCCCCCCTTATTGGGGGTTTTAATGGGGGCAAAGCCCCCTTTTTCATTAGAGGGTGGTGGGTGGTAATAGATAAAATCGGGGTGGGGTGGAGACCCCCAAGGGAATTCTAGAGGGTGAATACCCTCTAAGGGAGAGTAGGGTGGGATAATATTCCCTGCGCTAACAAGGAAGGGGGAAAGAATACCAGGGTGTTTGTCTTTGCCCCTATCGGGGGTTATAATTGATTGACATATTATTGGAGTTATCGGCTTGTTCTGGCTCTATTGTATCGGCAAAGTGATTGTCTGGGTGTTTTTCGGGCTCTTTACCCGTTTGCGGGTCGAGGGCAAAGAAAACGTTCCCCGTCAGGGAGCGCTCCTGGTGGTGTCTAATCACCTTAATTTCAACGACCCGCCCCTGCTCGGCGCCAGCCTGGGCCGGCAGGTCGTCTTTATGGCTAAGGAAGAGCTCTTCCGTTCCCGCTTTTTGGCTTACTTTCTGAGCAGCCTGGGCGCCTTTCCGGTGCACCGGGGCCGGCTGGACAGAAAAGCGATTCGCCAGTCGGAGCGCGTTCTGGCGGAGGGGCGGGCGCTGGTGATGTTCCCCGAGGCAACCCGGAGTCCGAATGCCCAACTCCAGCGGGCTCTCCCCGGCTCGGCTCTAATCGCCAGCCGCCAGGCTGTGCTCGTCCTCCCCGTGGGCATCTCCGGCACCGAAAAGCTTAAGAAATCGGGCTGGCTGTTTCGCCGCCCCCGCATAACGGTCAATATCGGCCAACCCTTCTCTCTGCCTAAAGCGGGCAGCAAGCTAACCAGGGACGAACTGGCCGAGCACACCGAGCTTATTATGCGGCGCATCGCCGAGCTTCTTCCCCCCCAATACCGGGGGGTCTATGGGGAGGGGTAAGTGAAGATTGAAAAGACCCAAGAAATAGGTTTTTGCTTCGGCGTCAAGCGCGCCGTCGATATACTGGAGAAGGTCTGCCGCCAGCGGGGCGGGGTGGAAACTTTAGGGGCGGTGGTGCACAACCAGCAGGTTTTGCAAAGGCTGGCCGGCATCGGTGTTAAGGTGGCTAAGGATATCGAAGACATAGAGGGCAAGGCGGTGGCCATCAGCTCCCACGGCGTCGCCCCCGAAGTAGAAGAGAAGATTAAGGCGCGGAAAATCGATATCGTCGATACCACCTGCCCCTTCGTTCACCGCCTCCAGACCGCCGCCCGCAGGCTGGCTCAGGCCGGTTTCCTGGTCGTTATCTACGGCGATGCCGACCACACCGAGGTCAAGGGCGTCCTCGGCTGGGCGGAGGGGAAGGGGGTGGCTACCCTTGATGAAAGGGACATCTTTAAGCTAGAGCCTTTGCCCCGCCGGCTGGGCGTCCTTTCTCAGACCACCCAGATACCCGCCGATTTCGTAAACTTCGTCAAGAAGCTCATCGACGGCGCTTTTAGTCGCGACTCCGAGCTGCACGTTATCGATACCATCTGCCACGACATCAGGAAACGGCAGGCTCAAGCCTTGGAGCTGGCGGCAAAGGTGGACCTGATGCTGGTTATCGGCGGCAAGGGCAGCGCCAACACCAACCGCCTGGCGGAGCTTTGCTCGGCGGTTACCGAGACGCATTTGGTGGAGACGGCGAAAGACATCGAACCGGAATGGTTTAAGGGCAAGAAAAATATAGGGGTAACCTCGGGCGCTTCCACCGCCGAAGCAACTATAGAAGAGGTCTTAGCCAGGCTAAAAGACCTGGCTTAGCTGTGGTTGGGCTTTGTTTTCCCGGCGTGGGACCTTATGAGGCAGACCAGGCTGCCGATAACGCCCACCAGGAAGGCGAGCGGCGCCAGATAAAAAGCCGTGTAGTATACGACCCCCGCTGCGTAGTAGCCAAAGTCGGTTTCCGCGTCCCACAGACCGGCAAAGGCCGAGCCGAGGCAAATCCCGAAGACCCCGACGGCTATCCCCGCCGTCCACAAGAACTTCCTCATCATCTCTCCCCTCTTTACGGGTTTCACCACAAATGGCCGGCTAAAGCAATACTATAGCCCCATCTCCTTAGCCACCACCTCACGGTGGAATTTGGCGTCGCCGAAGGTGACCTCGGCCGCCTTCGCCCGCCGCGTATAATATTGCAGGTCGTGGTCTATGGTCACGCCGATAGCCCCGTGAATCTGGTGGGCTAGAGCCATAACCCGCTGGCAGGCTTCGCCCGCCCAGGCTTTGGCGATGGCGGCCTCCTCCGTGCAGGGCAGCCCCTCGCTGAGCATCCAGGCGACCTTGTAGGCGGAGAGCCTTGTGCCATCGACATCGGTAGCCATGTCGGCGCAATAATGTTGTATAACTTGAAAGCTGCCGATGGGTCGGCCGTACTGCTTCCGGTCCTTGGCGTATTCCACGGTCATATCCAGCGCCTGCTGGATGCAGCCCACCATCTCGCAGCACTTAGCCACCGCCCCCCGCTGGATTATTTTTTCTACCTCCGCCCAGCCCTTGTCCGGCTCGCCCAGTATATTGGCTTTGGGCACTTTCACTTTATCGAAGACTACCTCGCAGAGCTTGTCCTCGGCGATGGTCTTTAATACCGTATAGCTTATGCCCGCGCTCTTGGCGTCGACGATAAACAGGCTAAAGCCCTTATCGGTCTTGGCCACCACCAGCATATAATCGGCGACGTTGGCGTCGGGGACAAAGAGCTTGGTGCCGCTTATAATATAGTTATCGCCCTCGGCGCTGGCTTTGGTCTCGATGCCGTCGGCGTCGTAGCTGGCGCTGGCTTCGGTCAGAGCCAGGGTGGATATGGTCTCGCCGCTGGCTATCTTGGGCAGGTATTCCGCTTTCTGCTCCTCGCTGCCGATGTCCAGAATGGTAAAACCGCTCAAGACCACCGAGGAAAAGTAGGGACCGGGCAGGCAGGCCCGCCCCATCTCCTCTATCAATATGGCCAGGTCGAGGAAGCTCATATCGCTGCCGCCGTACTTCTCGGGGAAGGCTAGCCCCATCCACCCTAGCCCCGCCATCTCTTTCCATAGCTCCGGCGAATAGCCCGCCTCACTCTCTTCCATCTCCTTGACCGTCGCCTTGGGCAGCTTATCGGTCAGGAAATCGCGCGCCATTGTTCTTAACATTTCCTGTTCTTCAGAGAGAGCTAACTGCATTGTCATTGCCTCCTAATAAAGTCCGCTAATCGATTTCTACTGATTGGGTAACTCCAGCTTTCTTAGCGCCATGATGTTCTTCAGTACTTCCGAGCTGCCCGCCTGCAGGCTGTAGCCTTTGGAAGACAGATAAGAATGATAGGCCATGCCGTGCATCGGCGCCCTCTTCGACTGGGGCGAGAGTTGTCCGTAGAGCCCGATAATCTCGATGGCGGCGGCGGCCAGGCGCTGCTCGAAGGCGGTGCCGTAGACTTTGGACATCGACGACTCCCAGTTAGGGGCGCGTCCCTCGTCCATAACCATAGCCACGCGGTACATGTGCAGCCGCCCGATTTCCAGCTCAATCTTGAGCTGCGCCAGCTTGGCGCGAATCAGCGGGTCCTGTGATAGCGGCTGGCCCTTTCGCTTGGTTTCCTTGGTGTATTTAATAAGGGCTTCGAAGAGAGGATAGTTGGCCATCAGCCTCTCCATGCCGCTTCTTTCGTAGTCGAGCTGGTTTAGAATCTGGTAAAAGCCCCGGTTCCTCTCGCCGATGAGGCTGGTCTTGGGGATGCGCACGTTCTCGAAGAAGACCTCGTTGAAGTGCACGCCGCCCGTAATATCATGGATGGGTACCACGTTCACCCCGGGCAAATCGGTGCGGAAGAAAAATTCGCTGATGCCCTTGTGCTTGGGGACATCGGGGTCGGTGCGCCCCACCAGGTAAATCCAGTTCATATCGCTGCCGCCGCTGGTCCAGGTCTTCTGCCCGTCGATGATAAACTCATCGCCGTCCTCGGTGGCTTTGGTCTTCAGCGAAGCCAGGTCGCTGCCGGCATCGGGCTCGCTCATGCCCAGCCCCACGTAGGCTTCCCCCCGCAAAATCATGGGCAGCAATTCCTTCTTCTGCTCATCCGTGCCGTAGTGGACGATGGCGCCGCCGATTTGTCGGTCGGCGAACCAGTGGCAGGCGGCGGGCGCGCCGTAGCGCAGCATCTCCTCGGTCAGGATAAGGCGGTCGATATAAGAGCGCCCCTGCCCCCCGTGCTCCTTGGGCCAGGTTAAGCCAATCCATCCCTTCTTAGATACCCGCTTGGTGAACTCGGGGTCGTGCCCCATTATCCAGGCGTCGCAACTCGGCTCCCACAGCCCCTGCTTTATCTCGCCCTCCAGAAAGTCGTCAATCTCCTGCCTGAATTTCTCCTGCTCCTCGCTCAGTCTAAAATCCATAGTTCGATTCTCCCTTTCTAGGCTTGGTCTTAGATTTAGCTTAAAATCCGAATAGGGGTTAAGTTCCCTTTATTGCCAGGCACGTCACGGTCCGGGAGATGCCGACAATGGGGTGAATGTTACCCGTAACCAGGTCGCCGATGTCGTTCAGGCTGTCGCCCTCCATTATAGCGATTATATCATAAGGACCGGTTACGACATCAACCGACTTCATCCCTTTGAGCTTTTTCAGGGAATTGGCTACGTCCTTATTTCTACCCACTGCCGTTTCAATCAGCACAAAAGCCTTGGCTTGCATTGAGACACCTCCTCGTCGTTAAGTGAATCCGGAGAACACACCAATATATACATATACCTTTAATAGGGGCAAAGTGTCAAGGTTTTTGGTTTTGGGTCAATTTTTAACTATTTTTTAAAAACTGGTTGACAAAGACATTGACAAATTGGTATCATTAATGGTACCATGATGATTGAAAAGATGGGTTCCGTAGATACTATACTCCAACAAATGATAGGGAACCCAGTAGGCGTGAGATTTGCTGACCTCTGTAAAGTTTGTGATTATTACTTCGGGGAACCCCGCCTAAAGAGTGGCCATCATATATATAAAACACCTTGGCAGGGCGACCCTAGGATAAATATACAAAACGACAGAGGGAAGGCAAAAGCATATCAAGTTAGACAGGTATTAAAGGCTATAGCAAAGCTGGAGGCATAACATGGTAGTAGCAACGGCAATAAAGAATGACCGCTATACCTATCGGGTTACTTGGTCTGATGAAGACAAGGAATATGTGGGCCTATGTGCAGAATTTCCTAGCCTGAGCTGGCTAGCTGGTAATCA
>CAYQPY010000077.1:0-5398 GCA_964419705.1 uncultured Dehalococcoidales bacterium | reverse complement strand
AAATCGCTGCTGCAGGTGAGGCTGTTCGGGGCTAAACTGAGGCGATACGAGCTGGTGGGGAGAGGGACCGAAAGCGCCGCAGCCGCGAACAACCCTGTGCACGTGGTGGGTGGGGAGGAAATGGACGTGGAGAGCATCGCCCGATATAACCCCTTAAGAGACTACCTGGCCAGCTACCGCGCCAGACAGCTGAACTTGACCTTCGGCTATATCGAGAGCATTCTAAAGTTCGAGCTGGAAACAGCCGCCTATACCTTCAAATCGTGGTGGGGAAACAGCCGCGAAAACCCCCAGGCGCTTGCCTGGCTGGAAGCCGGATGGGAGGTGGAAGATGTCGACCTCCAACGAGAAGGGATTGTCTTCAAGCGGGACAAACCCAAAAAGCCTCAACGTCAGGTGCTATTCGGGGCAACGCTACGCCGAAAGACCCCTGTCCTTCACCTGGGAGGACAGGGAATACCAGGTCGCCGAGATAGAAAAGGAGTGGCGGGGGGTGGGGACGAAAAACTTCCGCGTCAGGTCTGAAGACAACAAACTTTTCCAGCTATGCTATAATGAGTCCCAAGACCAGTGGTCGCTGACCGAACTCGTAAGGAGTTAGCCATGTTAAAAGAGATTCTAAGGATACTGGAGAAAGACGCCAGGACACCCGCCAAGCAGATAGCCACCATGACCGGCGGCAGCGCCGACGAGGTGACCAAGCTCATCAAGAAGGCGGAGGCGGACCATACCATCCTCAAGTACAAGACCATCGTCAACTGGGACAAGGTGGGCGATGAGCAGGTAAGCGCCCTCATCGAGGTCAGGATTGCCCCGCAGCGGGACGTCGGCTTCGATTCCATCGCCGAGCGCATCTACCGCTTTCCGCAGGCGCGCTCGGTCTACCTGCTCTCGGGGACATACGACCTGCTGGTGGTGGTCACCGGCAAGAACATGCACGAGGTCGCCGAATTCGTCACCAAGAAACTGGCGCCCATCGAGGGCATAAACGAGACGACCACCCACTTCATGCTCAAGAGATACAAGGAGGACGGCGAGATACTGGGGGACGGTGAAGAGGTCAAGCGGCAGCCGGTAATCCTCTAGGAGTTTTTTAATGTCGACAAGGACAAGAGGTGTCAGCTCTCAGATAGTGAACAAGATTACGCCTTCGGGGATAAGGCGCTTCTTCGACCTGGTCGCCTCCACCGAGGGGGCGATATCGCTGGGCGTCGGCGAGCCCGACTTCGCCACGCCCTGGCACATCCGCGAGGCGGCCATATACTCGCTGGAGAAGGGCTACACCATGTACACCTCGAACCTGGGCATGCCCGAACTGCGCCGCGAGCTCTCGCGCCATCTCAAAGAGAGCCACGGACTGGACTACGACCCCGACAGCGAGCTTTTGATTACGGTGGGCGTGAGCGAGGGACTGGACCTGGCCTGCCGCGCCATCTTAGACCCCAACGACGAGGTCATCATGCCCGACCCCTGCTACGTTTCCTATAATTCCTGCGTGGTGCTGGCCGGGGGCAAGGCGGTCATGGTGCCCACTAATGAGAAGAATAACTTTGAAATCAGCGCCGCCGACATCGAGGCGCAGGTCAGCGATAAGACCAAAGCCATCATGCTCGGCTATCCGGCCAACCCCACCGGCGCCGTGATGCCCCGCGACAAGCTGGAGCAGGTCGCCGAAGTCGCCCGCCGCCATAACCTGCTGGTAATCTCCGACGAGATTTACGGGCGGCTGGTCTACGGCGTGGAGCATACCTGCATCGCCACCCTGCCCAAGATGAAGGAGAGCACCATTCTTTTGGGCGGCTTTTCCAAGGCCTACGCCATGACCGGCTGGCGTCTCGGCTACGTCGCCGCCAGCAGCGAGGTCATCGCCGCCATGTTCAAGATTCACCAGTACACCATAATGTGCGCCCCCACCATGGCGCAGGTAGCCGCCATCGAGGCGCTCCAGTCGGGCGAAGACTACATCACCGAGATGGTCGAGGACTACAACCGACGGCGGCTGTTTATGGTCAAGGGCTTAAACAAGATAGGACTGCCCTGCTTCGAGCCCAAGGGCGCTTTTTACGCCTTCCCGTCTATAAAGAGCACGGGCTTAAGCTCCGAGGAGTTCGCCGAAAAGCTGCTCATTGAGGAAAAGGTCGCCGTCGTGCCTGGCGACGCCTTCGGGGAGTGCGGACAGGGCTATGTCCGCTGCTGCTACGCCACCTCGCTTGAGGATATCGAGGAGGCGCTGGCGAGAATGGGGCGGTTTGTGGAGAAGCATAAGAAGTAGGGCTTTTCCACCCCTCACCACCTTTGTTAGCGTACGTATTTACTTCCCACCCAATGCCCACCCTATAGAGGTGTGACCTCTATAAATTCCTCCTTGACAACCCACCCCTCAGTGGTATAATCCGCGTTAGAGGAGAGTATGAACCGAACAAAGCCGATTAAGATTCTGGTTTCAATCCTGTGCCTTCTGGTTGTCATCACGGCGGGCGTGCTGGCCGGATGCCAGCCCAAGATAACCGTGCCCATGACGCTCGACGAGTTCAGCCTCACCGACCTGTGGGAAAAGACGGTGGCCATCACCGACGTCCAAGAAATCTCGGCGCAGTTGGACTCTTTCTGGCTTCGTGTCGAAGCTGATGGTAGCACCAGGGTGCAATATCTCACTTTCTACGGGCAAAACGAAAAGGGACGCCCGACACTTTATTTGGTGAACACAAACACCGAGGGCGAACTCCGCTATGATGCCTTCGAGCAGAACTTCTCTATGACAACCAGGCATCCGCTGGATGTCTTTACCGAAATCGATAAGCTCGGCCTGCCGTTAATACCCCAGGGAGACGATGGCTGTGGGCTGCGGGTGGGCTTCGAAGACGGCAGCTACAGCGGCCATTACTCGGACGACATCGTGACCATCTGTGAATTGAATGACGGCGAGTTGCTGCCCCTGGAAGAGATAAACTTCGCCAGTGGCCTGCCCTGGGCTACGATTACCGTCTCCCCCATGTATATCGTTGAGGAGGGCGTGGATGAAGACGGCCACTCTTTCAAGCACTCGTCGACCAATGTAGACGGACAGAGCATGGAACAGCTATGGTTCCTCGCCGCCGACATGTCCAAGGCGGAAAGTGTTGAGTACCTGGTGAACTAGCCCCTTTCCTTATTTGTTAGCGTACGTGTTTACGTCCCACCCAATGCCCACCCTATAGAGGTGTGACCTCTATAGACTCTTCTCAAAAGTGGTATAATTAAGTAGAATAAGCAGGGAGGTTATCCTAGTGGAGTTAAAAGAGGCAAGAAAGATGATACCTGGTTTCCCTAAAACAGGAGCTCCAGGTGACAAAACTGTGAAGATCCTAAGAAAACAGCAACGAATGATTCTCCGCAGACAAAAGAAAGGTTTAGCTTAAACCGATACCCAGAAGTTACATCAAGTAGTTTAAGAGGGGCTTAAGGCCCCTCTTTTTTTGTCCTTTTTTGAGCCTCTTGACATCACCTCGTTTCGTTGTATAATCCACGTTAAAGGGGGTAGCAAGATGAGCTGTAAACACGAATGGACCGAGAAGGGTAAGAGAAACCCGGTATTTGGAACACCAATCCGAACGTGTAAGAAGTGCGGTCGAAAGGAGAAGCTCGTAACTGTAAACGCGCTGACGGGAGCTAGGCGATGGAGGATAGCTTAGGCAACGTCTTCAAATAGAGTTTGAGCGGGTGGCAAGAATGTCAGCTGTAAAGGAGGGTAACAAACAAAATGGGAAAAGCACCTTATACACCCAATCCAAATAATGTAAAGAGGTTCTTTAAGGTTATTCAGGAAGTAGGCACCCCACCCAAGGTTAACGCAAGTTATTTGCCGACTATAGGATTCAGAAGTGGCAATGACCGCTATCTTGTATCATTAGCAAAATCTCTGGGGTTTATCGACTCTTCCAACATTCCTACAAACAAATGGAACGAATACAAAAATAAGAATAAGGCAAAGCAGGTAATGGCATCAGCCATTAGAACGGTCTATAAGGAACTCTTCGACACTTATCCAAACGCGCAGAAGAGAGATGATGCCACACTCCAGAATTATTTCGCCGCAAAGCACACAGAAGTCGGTACTCGTGTGGCACAATTCATGGTGCAAACGTTTAAAAATCTATGCGAGTTTGCAGACTTTGGCGCTGTGCCAGTAGCAGAACCTGCCACTACAACCGATACGCTAAAAGAGACCGTCAAGATACCCAGCGGTGTTAGACCAATTGAAATCAACATTAACATTCAGTTGTCGCTACCTGCTACGGAAGACGCATCAATTTACGATAAGTTATTCGAAGCTTTGAAAAAGCACCTCTTCCCTTAAGGCTATGCTAGAAATAGTACAAGACCTTCTAGCAAAAGCGCACACCTTTGAGGGCGAAGCGCGTCGCATACTAGCTAAACACGAAGCAGCAGTATCTCGTATCATAACTGTTGAGGATACTTATCGCACGTTAACTGGACTGAGTTTGCGCCAAGACAAACTATTCCAGGAAGCTCTTGAATGTGTGGAGAAACGGCTCTTTCGAGCTGCACACGTGATGGCATGGGCAGGCTTTATGGATTACTTGGAAGAGAAAATGGTGTCCGAATATCTGGCAGAGATTAAAGCAGCTAGATCAAATTGGTCTATTAGCAGCATTGAGGATTTACGAGAACAAGCCACAGAATATCAATTAATTGAGGCTTGCCGAAAAGTTAAACTCTTGATTAGGAACGAAGAGAAGGCTCTCCTAGGCTTACTAAATAAGCGCAACGAATGTGCACACCCAAGCAATTATGACCCCGGCTTAAACGAAACCCTTGGCTTTATTTCTGAGCTACTTTCTAGGATAAATACGCTACAGCTGAAAAAACACCCTTAGGTCGGAGAGTCTAAGAGGGGCTTTCGCCCCTCTTTTTTTATTTCAGCCCAGCCCCACCCTCTTTTTGACCTCAGCCAAAACCTTTTCCGCCATGGGGCGGGCGCGGTTGGCGCCGTCGGTGAGGATGGAGTCGATGTGGGTGGGGTCGGCGGTCAGCTCCCGGTAGCGCTCCTGGAGGGGGCGCAAGCCTTCGACGACCACCTCGGCCAGTGCCTTCTTGAAGTCGCTGTAGCCCTTGCCCTCGAACTGCGCCTCTATCTCCTTCTGGCTCTGCTTGGAGAAGAGGTGGTAGATGGTGAGCAGGTTAAAGATGCCGGGGCGGGCGGGGTCGAAGCGTATCTCGCGCTGGGAATCCGTGGTCGCCCGCATTATCTTATTGCGAATATCGTCGGGGGAGTCCAGAAGGTTAATAGCGTGGCCCGCCGCAGTTTCGCTCTTGCTCATCTTTTTGGTGGGGTCGTCTAAGCCCATGATGCGGGCGCCGATATCGGGTATAAGCGGCTCCGGCAGCACCAGGGTCT
>CAYQPY010000076.1:0-5479 GCA_964419705.1 uncultured Dehalococcoidales bacterium | reverse complement strand
GCGATAAAGAAGGGCATAGACACCCTGGCCGACGCGGTCAAGGTGACTCTGGGCCCCAAGGGTCATTGTGTGGCGCTGGATAAGAAATGGGGCTCGCCGTCGGTAATCGATGACGGCGTTACCATTGCCAAGGAAATCGAGCTTCCCGACCCCTTCGAGAACATGGGGGTTCAGCTGGTCAAGGAGGCGGCTACCAAGACCAACGACGCCTGCGGCGACGGCACCACCACCTCCACGGTACTGGCTCACGCCATTATCAGCGAGGGCTTTAAGAACGTGGCCGCCGGCGCCGAGCCTATATCCCTGAAGAGGGGCATCGAGAAGGCGACCAAGGCTATTGTCGATGAGCTAAAGCGGGTATCGGTTGAGGTCAAGGGCAAGGAACAGATTGCCCAGGTGGGCACTATCACCGCCAAGGATAAAGAAATCGGCGACCTGATTGCCGAGGTGATGGAAAAGGTGGGCAAGGACGGCGTTATCACCGTCGAGGAGTCCAAGGGCATCAAGTATGAGACGGACTACGTGGAAGGCATGCAGTTCGACCGCGGTTACATGAGTGCCTACTTTATCACCAATGCCGAAAAGATGGAAACGGAGATAGAAGACCCCTACATCCTTATCACCGACAAGAAAATCTCGGCGATGTCCGACCTGCTACCGGCCCTGGAGAAGGTACTGCAGGTATCCAAGAACCTGCTTATTCTCGCCGAGGACGTAGAAGGCGAAGCCCTGGCCACCCTGGTGGTCAATAAGCTGCGGGGCACCATAAACATACTGGCGGTCAAGGCTCCCGGCTTCGGCGACCGGCGTAAGGCAATGCTGGAAGATATCGCCATCCTCACCGGGGGTAAGGTCATCTCGGAGGAAGTCGGGCGCAAGCTGGACTCGGTTACCGTGGAAGACCTGGGCCGCGCCCGCCGCGTAACCTCGGATAAGGACAACACCACCATCGTTGAGGGCAAGGGCTTGGAAGAAGCCATTAAAGCCAGAATCAAGCAGATTAAGGCTCAGATAGAAGAAACGACCTCCGATTTCGACCGCGAGAAGCTGCAGGAAAGGCAGGCCAAGCTGGTCGGCGGTGTCGGCGTCATCAAGGTCGGCGCCGCTACCGAGGTTGAGCTTAAAGAGAGGAAGCACCGTGTCGAAGACGCCCTTTCCGCCACCCGGGCGGCGGTGGAAGAGGGCATTCTGCCCGGCGGTGGGGTGGCTCTGCTGCGGGCTACCAAGGTGCTAAAGAAGGTGGTGGCCAGCGACGATGAGATGACCGGTGTTAACATTGTTCTCAAGGCGGTGGAAGCACCGATTCGCTGGATTGCCGAGAATGCCGGTCAGGACGGTTCGGTAATCGTCGACGCGGTGAAGAAGAGCAAGGCCGGCGTCGGCTATGATGCCGAAGCCGATGAGTTCGGCAATATGGTGGAGAAGGGCATTATTGACCCGACCAAGGTGGTCAGGTCGGCCCTGGAGAACGCCGCCAGTATTGCCGTTATGGTCTTGATTACCGAGTCTCTGGTGGCTGATATACCTGAGAAGGAGAAAGCTCCGGGTATGCCACCGGGCGGTATGGGTGGTATGGAAGGGATGATGTAATCCCTCTGTGAATTAGCTATCGAGGAGCCGTCCTTCGCCAGAGGGGCGGCTCCTTTTTATAGTACGAGGAGTTCTTCCAGCGGCTCGTCGGCTACGGGACCGACCACCGCCAGACGGAGCTGGTTTGTGACCAGCAGTTCGCGGGCTATTTGCTGTATTTCCTCGGGGGTGATGGCATCGACGATGGCTATTATCTGGTCGACGCTTAAGATGCGCCGGGCGAGAATCTCCTGCCCGCCCATCCAGCCGGCCACGCTGCGGCTGTCCTCCATGCGCAGCAGCAGGCGCCCCTTGGATAGCTCCTTGGCTTTGGTCAACTCGGCTTTGGGTATCGGCTCCTTGAGGCGGGAGAGTTGCTCCAGGATAGCCTTGACGGCCACCGGAAGGCTTTTTGGTTCCACCCCAGCGTAAACGGTAATGGCGCCGGTGTCGGCGAAGTGCTCGGCGTAGCTGTGGATATTATAGGCCAGACCCAGCTTATCGCGAATCTCAGTAAAGAGGCGGCTGCTCATGCCCTCCCCCAGGATGACATTAAGCAGGTCGAGGGTGAAGCGCTTGGGGTGGAGGAGGGGCAGTCCGCTCAGCGCCAGGCAGAGGTGGGCCTGCTCGGTCTCTTTCTCCTCGATACGAAGCCGGGGGAACTTTCTCTCTTTATATGGGGAATAGGTGGGGTTGGGCTTCAGCCCCGCCCATCCGCCCAGGGCTTTTTCAACGGCGCTGGCCATCTCCCCGTGCTCTCCGGCGCCGGCGACGCTGACCACGGTGTTGGCGGGCAGGTATTGCCGCCCCAGGTAGTCGACTATCGTCTCCCGCGTGATGGCGGCTACCGATTCCTTGCTGCCGGCGATGTCCCTCCCCAGCGGGTGCTGGGGCCAGAGCAGCTCGTCGATGAGCATGTTGACCACCTGGGAGGGGGAATCCTGGCTCATGTTAATCTCTTCGGTGATAACCTGGCGCTCGCGCTCGATGTCGTCAGGGTCGAAGCGAGAGTTACGCAGTATGTCGGCCAGCACGTCCAGCGCCAGGGGGAAGTGGGGTTGGACTACCTTGCACCAGTAAACGGTCAGCTCCTTATCGGTGCCCGCGTTAATGATTCCCCCCACCCCCTCGATTGCCTCGGAGATTTCGTGGGAGGTGGCGCGCTTGGGCGTACCCCGGAAGCAGAGGTGCTCGATGAAGTGGGAGACGCCCGCCTGCGGCTCGGTCTCATACCTGGAGCCGACGCCGACAAAGATGCAGACGGATACCGAGCGGGTCTGGGGCATGGGGGTGGTAATAACCCGCAGGCCGTTGTCCAGAGTTGTCTGTTGATGCATATTCTGCCTTTCTCTTAAAGAGTAGACGATATTCTAACGGTATGGTTCATAGGGTGTCAATTGGAGGCTGGCTTTTTCCCCCATTTTAATCTTTTCCCGCCCTCCGCCCTTTTAAGGTATAAAGGGGGCAAGCCCCCTCTTAAACACCCCCAAGGGGCGTTTGCCGCATATATTTTAGGGGGTTTTTAAGGGGGACGGAGTCCCCCTTTGAAAGACCTTTGTGGGTGGGTTGGTGTGGGCAAAGCAGCTTGGGGTGGTGGTGACTCTCACCAGCTTTGTAAAAAAAGAGCATTTATTATAAACTAAATACATAGATAACGTCGCCCGACGTGATAGGGAGTTGATATGGAAAAATATAAATACCAGGACTTTATTCCCCAGTATTACAATGTGACCACCAAGCTGATTGACGAGATGGTGGAAAAGGGGTTGGGGGAGAAGGTGGCGGTTTACTACAAGGATAAGACCTACACCTACGCCGAAATGCAGAGTATGATAAACCGGGTGGGAAACGCGCTTAAAATCCTGGGCGTGCACATGGAAGAGCGGGTGATGCTGGTCATGTACGATTCCCCCGAGGCTATGGCCTGCTTCTTTGGCGCCATAAAAATCGGCGCCATTCCCATGCCGGTAAACTATATGTATACCATGCACGACTACCGCTATCTGTTAAACAACAGCCGCGCCCGCACCCTCATCGCCGACAGCGATTTTATCGAGGCCATTGAGGGTTTCAGGGATAAGTTTCTCTACCTGGAAAATACCATCATCGTCGGCGAGAAAACCCGTGCCTATCATATCTCGTTTAATGACATCGTCGGCCGCTGCTCCGATAAGCTGGATGTGGCTTATACTACCTTTGAAGACGCCGCTTTCTGGAATTACACCTCGGGCAGCACCGGTGTTCCCAAGGCGGCTGTCCACCTGCAGAATGATGTCTTCAGCTGCATCGATAACTATGCTAAAGCTGTCTTGGGTCTTACCCATGACGATATACTCTTCTCGGCATCGAAGTTTTTCTTTGCCTACGGTTTGGGTAACAGCTTCTTCTATCCCCTGGCGCTGGGTGCCTCGGTGGTTTTGCTCCCCGACCGCCCCCGCCCCGAGACCATATTCTCCACCATCACCAAATATCGTCCCACCGTCTTTTTCGGCGTGCCCACGCTTTACGCCAACATGCTGGAGGTGAAAGACACCGAAAAGAAATACGACCTCTCCTGCCTGCGCATCTGTACCTCAGCCGGCGAAGCCCTGCCCACAGAAATCTTCAACGAGTGGAAAGAGAGGTTCGGGCTGGAAATCCTGGACGGCATTGGTTCCACCGAGCTATTACACATTTTTATCTCCAACCGCCCCGGTGACGTCAAGCCGGGCAGTTCGGGCAAGGTGGTCCCCGGCTATCAGGCCAGGATTGTCGATGATGAGGGTGAAGAAGTGCCCGATGGCGAAATCGGGACTTTGCTGGTGCACGGAGAATCGACCGCACTTTATTACTATCGCCATTCCGAGAAGACCAAGGCCTCTATGCTGGGCGAGTGGTTCAACACCGGAGACAAATATCGCCGAGATGCCGAGGGCTATTACTATTACCGTGGCCGTAGCGATGACATGCTCAAGGTCGGCGGTATTTGGGTCTCCCCCATCGAGGTCGAGGACGCCCTGGTTTCCCACCCCGCCGTGCTGGAAGCCGCCGTCGTGGCTAAAAAAGACGAGCATTACCTGGTCAAGCCCCAGGCATTCGTGGTGCTGAAGAAGGGTAAGCACGCCTCCGAAAAGCTGGAAAAGGATATTAAGGCCTTCGTCAAGAAGAGCATAGCGCCCTATAAATACCCGCGCTGGATAGAGTTCGTTAAAGCCCTGCCCAAGACTACCACGGGTAAGATACAGCGCTATAAGCTGAGAGAAGAGGATTAGCCGTTTATAGAGTAACGTTGAAAGAGGGGAGCTTTAAGCTCCCCTCTTTTTTATCCCCCCCCACCCCAGGTTTTCTTCCCACCCAAAACCCACCCTACAGGGGTTAGACCCCTATTAGCCCCTTATTTGGGGGTGTTCTCCTCACCTCCCGATATTATCTATTCCCGCCCGCCACCCTTTTAAGGAATTAAGAGGGGTTCAACCCTTCTTAAACACCCCGAGGGTTGGTGACTAAAAATGGGAGTCATTTCTATATATTTTGGGGGAGTTGAAGAGGGGGCAAAGCCCCCTCTGGAAAGGGCCTTTATAGGGTGGGTTGGTGTGGGTAAAAACAACTTGGGAGGTGTGGGGCTTTCATCAATTGACTTAACCACCGCTCACTGCTAACATTGAGGAAATGAAGTCCAAGCTGGTTTTATTTCCCTCAACGGCTGAGGTTAGCAATAAGGGACACCTGCTTATCGGCGGCTGCGATACCGTGGAGTTAGCCGCCGAGTTCGGCACGCCGCTCTATGTCTTTGACGAGCTTGGCATACGCAACAAGTGTGCCGAATTCAGGCAGGAGTTCAGCCGGCGCTATGCCGATAGCACGGTTATCTATTCGGCCAAGGCTTTTATCAATAAGGCTCTGGCCCGGCTCTTTAATGAGGAGGGGCTGG
>CAYQPY010000075.1:0-5550 GCA_964419705.1 uncultured Dehalococcoidales bacterium | reverse complement strand
GCGGCAGGGAGCGCACTTGCCGCAGGACTCCTCGGCCAGGAACTTCATCGTCTTGGCCACGATGTCGACAATATCACGGCTTTCATCGAAGACGGTAATAGCGCCCGCCCCCAGAACGCTCTCGAACGACAAGGGAGTGTCTATCATAGCGTAGGGTATAATTCTCCCCGTGGCGCCACCCACTTGTATTGCCTTGACCTTCTCCGCCTTAGCCAGCTTTTCGACCAGCTCCCGGAGCGGGCTGCCCAGCACCAGCTCGTAGACACCGGGTTTAGCCACATCCCCGCTCACCGAGAATACTTTAGTTCCCTTGCTCTTTTCCGTGCCCATTTTGCCGAACCACGCGGCTCCGTTAAATATTATGCGGGGGATATTGGTCAGCGTTTCCACGTTGTTGATGATGGTCGGCTTGCCCCAGAGGCCGCTCGTCGGCGGGAAAGGCGGCCTATAGCGCACCTCGCCCCTTTTACCTTCGATTGAGTCCATCAGCGCCGATTCCTCGCCGCAGACGTAGGCGCCAGCGCCTTCACGAACCTCGATATCCAAGTGCTCTAAAAAGCCATTCTTCTTAGTTTGGGCGATGGCATTCTGGACTAAATCGAGCAGGAAGTGGTACTCGGCGCGGAGGTAGATATAGGCTTTCTTAGCCCCGATAGCGTAGCCGGCGATGGCTATGCCTTCGATAAGGCTGAAGGGGTCGTTCTCCAGTATATACCGGTCCTTGAACGTCCCCACCTCCCCCTCGTCGGCGTTACAGATGACGTATTTCTCGTCGCCTTTAGCTTTGCTGGCTAGCTCCCACTTCAGACCGCAGGGGAAGCCAGCCCCTCCCCTGCCCCGCAGCCCCGACGCCTTAACCTCATCCATCACCTGCTGGCGGTCAAGCGCCGTGAGAGCCTTCTCAAGGGCGCTGAAGCCGTCTCTGGACTGGAAGCTGGCTATATCTTTGGGGTCGATGACCCCGCAGTTCTGCAGTACTACCCGCTTCTCCGTCACCTTGACCTCCGCTTATTTATACGATTGCAGAATTTTGGCTATCTTCTTCGGCGTCAAATCGCCGTGGACGTCGCTGTTTATCATCATGGCCGGCGCTTTGTCGCAGGCGCCGATGCAGTTAGTCAATTCAAAAGAGAACCTGCCGTCAGCAGTGGTCTCACCGGGCTGAATGCCGAGCTCTTTACGCACGACGTCAATAATAGTCTGGGCGTTTTTGAGCAGGCAGGGCAGGCTCTTACAAATGCGGATAACGTTCCGCCCCCTGGGCTTGGTGGAGAGGAAAGAGTAAAAGCTGGCCACACCGTAGACCTCGCCTATAGAAAGGTCCAGAGACCGGGCCAGCTCGGTGATGGTCTCGCGGGATACGTGCGCCGACTCAGACTGGGCTGCTTCCAGCAGCACCAGCAGTCCATTTTGTCCGGCTTTCTTCATCATCCCCACCCTCCTTGAACCTGAGAACTAACTAGTTACAACTAAGGGCTTTCCTTCTTTGGCTGCTTTCGTCTCTCTCGGTCGGCTCAACGCCCCTGTCGGACAGTAGGAGATACAAACACCGCAATCACGGCAAACTTCTTTATCAATGGGCTGGTCGAAATCGACCACAATCTTGGAGTCAAAGCCCCGATAGGCAATGGCGAAAACGTCCTGCTTGGCAATCTCGGTGCAGGCGCGCACGCAGCGGCGGCACAGGATGCACTTGGTCAGGTCGCGAGTTATATAAGGGCTGACCTCTTCCTTTTGATAGTAGCGCTTCTTCACCTGGAATCGGGGCAGCCCCACGTCGAGCTCGGCGGCAATCTTGCGCAACTCGCACATATTGGCCTTGTCGCACATATAGCAGGTGCCGGTGTGGCTGGCCAGCAGCAGCTCGACGATGACCCTACGGCTGGCTATGACCTTGGGGGAATGGGTCTGGATGACCATACCGTCAGTGATGGGGGTATGGCAGGAGCCGACCAGCGTCCGCGAGCCCTCTACCTCGACCACGCAGAGGCGGCAGGCGCCTAGGGGGGACAGGTCGGCGTGGTAGCAGAGCGTGGGGATATCGACGCCATTTGCCTGCGCCAGCTCAAGAATGGTCTGCCCCGGGCGACCATTCACCTGAGTCCCGTTCAACGTTACCTTTAGCACAGCTACCGCCTTGGTCTATGCCTTCTCTACCCTCACGGCACAGACTTTATACTCGGGTATCTTGGCTATCGGGTCGAGGGCGGGATTGGTCAACCTGTTAGCCGGGCTTTCGGCGAAGTGGAAGGTCATAAAGACCACCCCATCCGGCGAAACCCCGGTGACTTTAGCTTTAGCCACCACCTCCCCCCGCCGCGAGGCGACCTTTACTTTGTCGCCGTCGGCAATGCCCAGTTTGGCGGCATCGGCGGGGTTCATCTCCACCTCCCCCTCCTTCTTCAATACGTTCAGTCCTGCCACCTTGCGGGTCATGGTGCCAGTGTGGAAGTGATAGAGGCTGCGCCCGGTGGTCAACACCAGCGGGTATTGCTTATCGGGTAGCTCCATCGGCGGCTTGTATTCCAGTGGAATGAACTGTCCCTTGCCGCGGGTAAACTGCTGGGTGTGCAGTATGGGCGTCCCCGGGTGTTCGGGGGTGGGACAGGGCCACTGCAAGCCGCTCTTTTCCAGGCGCTTATAGCTAATCCCCCCGTAGCTGGGGGTAACTTCGGCAATCTCATCCATAATCCGGGAGGCATCCTTGAAGTCGAAACCGCTACTCCCCATCTTCTGGCCCAGCTGGCAGGTGACCAGCCAGTCGGCGCGGCTCTCCCCTATCGGCTCCACCGCCTTTCTTACCCTCTGCACCCTGCGTTCGGTGTTGGTGAAGGTGCCCTCCTTCTCGGCAAAGCTAACCCCGGGCAGGACGACATCGGCCAGCTGGGCTGTCTCGGAGAGAAAGATATCCTGCACCACCAGGAAATCAAGCCTATCCAGTGCCTCTTCGGCGTGGGTGATATCGGGCTCGCTGAGCAGCGGGTTTTCCCCGATAAGATACATGGCCTTTATCTTGCCCTTATAAGCGGCCTCGACAATCTCGGTGACGGGCAGCCCCGCCGACGGCGGAAGCGGGCCGCCCCAGGCAGCCTCGAACTTACTCCTGACCTTGGCGTCGGTCACCGCCTGGTAACCGGGATAGACATTGGGCAAAGCGCCCACGTCGCAGGCGCCCTGGACGTTATTCTGCCCCCTTAAGGGGTTCACCCCCGTCGCCGGCTTACCGACATTGCCGGTGAGCATAGCCAGGTTGGCGGTAGCGATAACGTTATCCGTGCCGTGGGAGTGCTGGGTGATGCCCATAGCATAGAGGATGGCCGAGGGCTTATTGACAGCGTATATCCGCGCCGCCTCGGCTATCTTGTCTTTAGGCACGCCCGTAATCCGCTCCACGGAACTAAGGTCGAAGTCCTTTAACGATACTTTGAAAGCGTCGAAGCTCTCACACCTCTTAGCAATAAAGTCCTGGTCGAGCAGCCCTTCGTCCACGATAACCCGCATCATGCCCATTAACAGGGCGACATCGCTGCCCGGGTTATGCCGCAGCCAGAGATGAGACCAGCGCACCAGGTCTATCTCGCGCGGGTTAACCACAATCAGCTTGGCGCCGTTGTCCACCGCCCGCTTTAGCTCCAGGGCGATGATGGGGTGGGCTTCGGTGGTGTTGGTGCCGATGGCAAAGATGCAGCCGGCATCGCGGAACTCCCCGAAGGAGTTGGTCATCGCCCCGCTGCCGAAGCTCTGCACCAGTCCGACCACGGTGGGGGCGTGACAGAGGCGCGCGCAGTGGTCGACATTATTAGTCTTCAGGACGGCGCGGGCGAACTTCTGGGCGACATAGTTGTCCTCGTTGGTGCATTTGGCGGAGGAAACCACCGCCAGCTCGTCGGGCTTATAACCCCCCAGCTTGCTGGCGACCAGCTCTAAAGCCTCATCCCAGCCTGCCTCGACGAATTTGCCGTTCTTCTTGATGAGTGGGGTTTTCAGCCTGTCAGGGTGGTGGATAAAGTCAAAGCCGAAGCGCCCCTTGGCGCACAGGAAACCGTTATTAACCGTGCCTTCACGCTTCCCCCGCACGCTTATTACCTTCCCGTCACGCACGCCCAGGTACATTCCGCAGCCGACCCCGCAGTAGGTGCAGGTAGTAGCCACTTCTCTGGTGGGACGCTCGGTCACCTTGGGCATAAGCGCCCCCACCGGGCAGTGGACAACGCACTCCCCGCAGGAGACGCAGTTGGAATCTATTATCGGCTTATCGCCGAAGGTGGCGACTTTGCTGCCGAAGCCACGGTTGATTATAGCTATCGCCCCCACCCCCAGCACCTCGTCGCAGACCCGCACGCACTTACCGCAGAGGACGCACTTATTCAGGTCGCGGTAGAAGAAGGGATTGCTGGTGTCCACCGGGTAAGACCGCTCGGTATGCTTAAAGGGCAGCTCGGTGATGCCCAGGTAGTCAACGATATCCTGCAACTCGCAGTGCCCGTTCTTGGCGCAGGTTACGCAGCGCTCGGTCACGGCTACGTTACGCAGGCAGATGTCGAAGGGCCCGCAGCGCTCGCGCCGGTGGCAAATCAGGCATTCGCTGGGGTGGTCGGATAAGAGCAGCTCGACGACGGTGCGGCGCACCTCGTTGACGGCGTCGGTATTGGTTTTAACCACCATGCCCTCGGTGGCAGGGGTAGTGCAGGAGGTGGGAAAGCCACGCATCTTCTCAATCTCAACGATGCAAAGGCGGCAGCCGCCGTAGGGTTTAAGGTCGGGGTCGGCGCAGAGGGTGGGAATGTAGATGCCCGCCGACTGGGCGGCTTCCAGCACGGTCATCCCCGTGCTGGCCTTAACCTCCTGGCCGTCTATAGTTAGCCTGATTGAATCCGACATAGCCTCTCTCTGCTACTCCTCTCTCTCCTCAAGGTCGCATCTCAGACACCGCTTGGCCTCTTTAATGGCCATCTTCTTAGATAAGCCCAGTTCCACGTTATCGAAGTTCTTAATCCGCTCTTTAGCCGGCGGCGCCGGTATCTCCACACGGTACTCCTCCTCAGCCTCTTCCAGCGGCGCCATCGCCTCCTCAGGCGGCGCCAGTGTCTCGTCGATGTCCCCCTCCCCACCCAAGTATTTATCGATTGATGTCGCCGCCAGCCGGCCGTGGGCAATGGCTTCAATCACTGAAGCCGGACCCTTGACCGCGTCGCCGCCGGCAAAAACTCCTTCTTTATCCGTAGCTAAAGTATCAGGGTCGACCTCGATGGTATTGCCCCTGCCCAGTGAAAGGTTAAAGCGAGAGGGAATCTCGGGCCGCTGGCCGATAGCGGCAATAATAGTGTCGAAGTTCATCGTAAACTCGCCGCCCTCGATAGGCTCGGGTCGGCGCCGTCCGCTGGCGTCAATGTCGCCCAGCTTCATGGCGTTGCACTCCAGCTCCAGTTTGCCGTCCTTAGCGGTTATCCTCGAAGGCGCCGCCAGGAAGCGCATCTTGACGCCTTCCTCGATAGCCCCCTCGATTTCCTCGGCGCTGGCGGGCATTTCATCTTTAGTACGGCGGTAGAC
>CAYQPY010000074.1:0-5551 GCA_964419705.1 uncultured Dehalococcoidales bacterium | reverse complement strand
ATGTCGTCCCCGCCCACAGCGCGGGCAGCTTTCTGGTGCGCGCCGAGGATAACGCCTATCTGGATGAGCTAAAAGAGAAAGTGCTCAATTGCTTCGTCGGCGCCGCCGTCGCCACCGGCGCCCGCCTGGAATACCAGTGGGGCAAGATAGTCTACGCGCCGCTACGCAACAACCTGACCCTGGCCGAGCTGTTCCGTCAGAATGTAAATTCCCTGGGGCGCGATATGCCGCTCTCCGGAGCCAGTAGAGTCGGCAGCACCGACATGGGCAACGTCAGCCATCTCGTGCCCGGCATCCACCCCACCATCGCCGTAGCGCCCGAAACGGTGGTGATACACTCTCCGGAATTTGCCGAAGCGGCCGCTTCCGAAGCCGGCATCAAGGGGATGCTCGACGCCGCCAAGGCGATGGCGATGACGGTGGTCGACCTGACCGCCAGCCCGGAAACAGTTAGCAAAGTTAAAGCAGAGTTCGAACGGGCAGGCGACTGAAGCGCTTGTCAAAACACACCCCTTAGTCTAAGATGATATTAATGTTTAGGAGAATTAATGGAAGCCTATCTGGGTATTGATGTCGGCTCGGTAACCACCAAGCTAGCCGTAATTGATGAGGCCGACGAGCTGGTCACCGACCTCTACCTACCGACCGAGGGTAAGCCTATCGAGACGACGCAGCAGGGCTTAAGGCAAATCAAAGAGCAACTCCCCTCGGGTATGGCTATCAGCGGCGTCGCCACCACGGGCAGCGCCCGCTACCTGGCCGGGGTTATCGTCGGCGCCGACCTGGTCAAGAACGAGATTACCAGCCATGCCGTAGGCGCCCTGCACTATTTCCCCCGGAGCCAGACCGTCATCGAAATCGGGGGGCAGGACAGCAAGATTATCATTATCCGGGACGGTATAGTAACCGACTTCGGTATGAACACGGTCTGCGCCGCGGGCACGGGCAGCTTCCTCGACCACCAGGCGCTACGCCTCAACATGAGCATCGAGCAGTTCAGCCGAAAGGCATTGCAGAGCACGACGCCGGTGCACATCTCCGGGCGCTGCACCGTTTTCGCCGAATCGGACATGATACACAAACAGCAAAGCGGGCATTGCACCGAGGACATTGTCTACGGGCTATGCCAGGCGCTGGTGCGCAACTACCTCAACAATGTCGGCCTGGGCAAGGATATTCAACCCCCGATAATATTTCAGGGCGGCGTTGCCTTCAACCAGGGCATCGTCCAGGTGCTCCAGGAAGAGCTCGGCCCCGAGGTTATTGTTCCCCCCCACCATGAGGTGATGGGGGCGATAGGCGCCGCCCTGCTGGTGCACGAAGAGATGACCGGCGAGCGGAGCGAAAGCAAGTTCAAGGGATTCGGGGTCAGCGAGATAGACTATCGCACCTCCTCCTTCGAATGCCAGGCCTGCCCCACCCTGTGCGAGATAGCCCAGCTTTCCGTCGATGGAAAGATTCTGGCCCAGTGGGGGGGTCGCTGCGACCTCTGGCAGAAAAGCCCAACCGTTTAACATGGCTGGTGAGAAAAATATGCTAATTGCCGTTGATGCCGCTGGCGGTGAAAACGCGCCGCGGGAGATAGTAAAGGGGGCTATAAAAGCCGCCCAGGACTACGCGGTTGATATTGCCCTGGTGGGCGATAAAGCCGTGTTGCACGTGCTGGCCGGGCGCGAGATAAAGAAGTTGAACCTCCAGATCTTTGAAGCCAAAGAGGTCATCGCCCCCAACGAGCACCCGATGAGAGCCGTGAAGAATAAGCCCAACTCCTCGATAGTCATCGGCACCAACCTGGTAAAAGACGGCGTCGCCTCCGCCTTTGTCTCGGCGGGCAACACCGGGGCGGTGTTAGGCGCCGGACTGCTCAAGCTGGGCAAGATAAAAGGCGTCGAGCGCCCCGCCCTGGGTGGCTTCCTCGATATCACCCCCACCACCCCCACCCTGCTCATCGATGCCGGCGCCAACGCCGAATGCCGACCCAGCCACCTGCTCCAGTTTGCCCAAATGGGCTCAACCTACGTCAAGTACCTGATGGATATCCCCGAGCCGCGCGTCCGCCTGCTCAGCACCGGCGAGGAGGAAACCAAGGGCAACCGCCTGACCCAGGAAAGCTATAACCTGCTCAAACAAAGCAAGCTAAACTTTGTCGGCAGTATAGAAGGGCAGGACATAGCCAAGGCAACCGCCGACGTCGTCGTTACCGACGGCTTCACCGGTAATATCGTGCTCAAGACGATAGAAGGAGTGGGCGACACCTTCCTCGGCGCGGCGCGCCAGGTAGGCTATGTCGTAGCCACTGCCTATCACCTTCGCGGACGAGCCCTTCTCCAGGAAATTGGACTGGGTTCCTGGGCTAAGAAGGCGGACTACAGGGAATACGGCGGCGCCTGTCTTTTGGGGGTAAACGGGACTATCATCGTCTCCCACGGGCGCAGCCAGGCTAAGGCGATAAAAAATGCCATAGGACTAGCCAAACGGACAGTAGAACGAGACATATGCCAAATAATTAGGGAGGGAAATAATGAGCAAACCGATAGCAGTAACTGACGCCGACTTCGAGGAAAAGGTATTAAAGGCAAAGACACCGGTGCTGGTGGACTTCTGGGCGGCCTGGTGCCGACCCTGCCTCATGACCGCGCCAGTGCTGGAAGAGCTGGCCGAGGAGTATGACGGCAAGTTAACCATCGCCAAGCTGGACGTTGACCAGAACGCCAGAACCGCCGCCCAGTACGGCATAATGGCCATACCCAACCTCATTATCTTCAAAGACGGCAAGCCGCTATCGCAAATCGTCGGCTATAAACCCAAGGATGGATTAAAGCGCAGTCTGGAACCCGTTCTGGACTAAAAAAATAACGATTACGGGGTGGTTATCAACCAGCGTTGTCTAAAAATTGGTATCTTTTCATCTTCCCCTGCGCAGATAAGTGAAGTATAATTATAAGGGAGAAATTATGAAAGTTGTCTTCCTCCAGGACGTGCCCAATGTAGCTAAAGCCGGCGAGATAAAAGAGGTAGCTGCCGGCTACGGCCGTAACTTCCTCATTCCCCGAAAACTGGCCGCTCTGGCCAGCCCCCAGGCAATGACCCGGGTGGCAACCAGCGACAAAGCCCAGGCCGGGGCAGACAAAGAGCTGGTCGAGCTGGCCGCTCAGCTGGAAGGGAAAGAGGTCAGCCTCAAGGCGCACGCCGGCGCCAAAGAACGGCTCTACGGCTCCATCACCAGCGCCGATATCGCCGCCGAGTTGGAGAGCGCCACCGGGCTGGTCGTCGACAAGAGAAAGATAGAGCTGGATAAGCCTATTCATCAGCTCGGCAGCTACGAGCTGACCATCAAGCTGGGCAAAGATATTACCCCCAAGATAACGGTAAACGTCATCGAAGAAGAGACCGACAAGGAAGAAGAGAAGCCGCCCAAGAAGGCAACCAAGAAAGCGGCCAAGAAGCCCGCCAAGAAGGCTGAGCCCGCGGCCAAGAAGAAAGAAGCCAAGACGACCAAGAAGAAGGAAACCAAGGCGACTAAGAAGAAGGAAACCAAGGCGACTAAGAAGAAGGAAACCAAGGCGACCAAGGAAAAGAAGCCCGCCAAGAAAGAAACGACTCCCAAGAAGACGAAGAAGGCCACGACCAAAGCCAAGGCGACCAAGAAGAAAGAGGAGAAGGCTTAAGACATGACTGGCGAGAAGCTGCCGCCGCACGATGTTGACGCCGAGGAAGCGGTAATCGGCTCACTGCTCATAGACGGGTCGGCGATATTCAAGGTCGCCCCCCTGCTGGTGGCGCTGGATAATAAATCGTCTTTTTATACCGAGCGCAACGCCTGGATATACGATGCTTGCCTGTCCCTCTACGAACGTGACGAAGCCATAAACCAGATAACGGTGGCTCAAGAGCTCGACCGCCAGGGGAAGCTGGAGGCCTGCGGCGGCGCCGCCTTTCTCAGTCGGCTCATATCCAACTGCCCCACCTCTCTCGATATCGAAGACTTTGCCCAGATTGTCTATCGCCTGGCGGTAATGCGCCGCCTGATTGATGCCGCCGGGCAGATTAATAACATCGGCTACCGGGCTGACCCCGATGTCGACCACAGTCTCAACGACGCCGAGGATATCCTCTTCCGGCTGCGCCACGGGCGCAGTCGGCGGGACCTCACCCACATCCGCCAGGTGCTGGACACATACTTCGAGACCACCACCCTTGAGGAGGAAGGCGCCCCCCGGGCACAGTTGCCCTATGTGCTCTCCGGCTTCGCCGGACTGGATGAGCTACTGGGCGGATTTCAGCGCTCGGAACTGATTATCGTCGGCGGCAGGCCGAGCATGGGCAAGACCAGCCTGGCCTTGAGCCTGGCCCGAAACGCCGCCGTAGAGCAGGGGGCCTGCGTGGCCCTCTTCAGCCTGGAGATGGCGCGGGAGCCGCTGGTATGGCGCATACTGGCCAGCGAATCCGAGGTGGACTCACGGCGCATCCGCCTCGGGCTTCATACCGAAGACCAGGAAAAGCGGATTATGGACGCCATCGGCCAGCTCTCCGAAGCCAAAATCTACATCGACGATACCCCCCAGCTACGGGTGGTTGAGATGAGGAGCAAAGCCCGCCGCCTGCACTTTGAGCAGGGCATCGACATGATTATCGTTGACTACCTGCAGCTGATGCAGGGAGACAGAAGGTTCGACAATCGCGTCCAGGAAGTCAGCGAAATATCCCGCGCCCTGAAAGGGCTGGCTCGCGAGCTCAATGTGCCCCTGCTGGCGGTATCGCAGCTCAGCCGCGCCCCGGAGGGCAGAGCCTCCCACGAACCCCAGCTATCCGACCTGCGTGAGAGCGGCAGCATCGAGCAGGACGCCGATGTCGTCGTCTTCGTCTACCGCGACGAATACTACTACCCCAACCGAGAGGAGTGGGAACGGGAGCACCCCGGTGAAAGCTACCCGCCGCCGGCTGATATCATAGTCTCTAAGAACCGCAACGGCCCCACCGATAGGGTAAAGCTGCTTTTCAAACCCAAGATGGCTAAGTTCGACAACATTACCAACGAAGAGTTGAGCTTATTATAAAGGTTCAGGTAACTATGGAGCAGTTTAAGGGTTTCCCGCCTAAGTCGCAGTTTACCGCCGTGCCCAACGCTTTTTTCAGCGCGTTGCTGCCGCAGATAAGCGACATCGCCGAGCTAAAGACAACCCTTCACATTTTTCAAACGCTCTACCAGAAGCGCGGCTATCCCCGTTTTACCAGCTACCGCGAGCTTCTGGCTAATAAGAGCCTGATGAGCAGCCTAAAAGAAGCCGAAAGCCCGCCCGACGAAGTGCTGCGCCACGCCCTGGATATGGCGGCTAAGCGGGGGACTATCCTGCACCTGGCGCTGGACAGGGACGGCACGCCCGAAGACATCTATTTGGTCAACGACGACCCGGGCCGACGGACTCTGGCCCGGATTGAGAGCGGCGCGCTCAAGCTGGAGGGGCTGGAGCGGAAAGAGCCCGCTTTGATTGATAAAGAGGAGCCGCCCGGCATCTTCAGTCTTTACGAAGAGAACATCGGTATACTCGAC
>CAYQPY010000073.1:0-5657 GCA_964419705.1 uncultured Dehalococcoidales bacterium | reverse complement strand
GAGCCAGAGTTCCTGAGGAAGCGATTCCTCAATTTGGTGCTAGCCCTGGATTTTATCAAACTGGATTAAGTGGAGGTAGAGGTATGGGAACAGGCATAGGCCGAGGTCTAAGCAAAGGTCGCGGCATGGGTCGTGGTCGCGGCATGGGCCGAGGTCTCGGCCGAGGCAGACGTGGAAGATGAAGAGAGCAAATGGAATTAAGGGGGTGGATTGATGAGAGAATATATTTTCTGCCCGATTTGTGGAACGACCCTTCAAATAGGAATGATTGAAGGGAAAGCAAGCCGTAGTCGACGGTTCCTGTGAGGATAGAGCTGTGAAAGTAATCGGGTTAATCGGAGGCATGAGCTGGAACTCATCCCTAGAGTATTATCGCCTTATCAACGAACTGGTGTCGCGCAAGCTGGGCGGACTTCATTCCGCCCGCGTAGTACTCTACAGTCTGGACTTTGAAGAGATAGAGCTCACTCAGCGGGAGTCACGCTGGGAAGATGCTGCCGGTATTCTGTCCAAAGCGGGTATGGCATTGAAACGAGCAGGCGCTGATTTCCTGCTTTCTTCAGTGTATGTGCTGAGGCATAATGTGGGTAACAATTCGCCAGAATGTATAGGCTAGGCTGATTTAACCCATAGGTATTGGATGCCCCGAACCCCCTGGGGGTCTGCCCTTAGCCTTGAAAATACAGTTCTTGCCTCTATTTCACGGCCTAGCTCTCCTCTTGATACAAGAGGCGGTTCTACTACTCGGTTGGCTTCCGTCACCAGCTTATCACCTTATTGGTCCGATAAAGGCGTTTCCTCCAGATAAAAGCAGTTGTTAGTTCAATGTCGTATAATTATTATAGTGATAGACAGTAAAATGTCAGGTCAGGCCAAAATATACGTAGGCACTTCTGGCTGGTCCTATCCCAAAGGGGAGGGCAGATGGACAGGCTATTTCTACCCTATCGGCAAGATAAACGAACTGGAATATTACAGCCAGTTCTTTAATACGGTAGAAATTAATAGTTCATTTTATAGGCCGCCAAACCCCGGATACGTTTATAACTGGGCACGCCGGGTACCCGAAGGATTTCTCTTTACTGTTAAGCTGTGGCAGAAGTTCACCCATCCCAAGATGTATGAAGAAGCTACCGGTGAGGCAGCTGTAATATCTCAGAAAGATGTTGACCAGTTCAAGCAAAGCATTGAGCCCTTGGCCAGATACGGGAAGTTAGGCGCTCTACTAGCCCAATTCCCACCAAGTTTCAAAAATGACGGTTTTGGGCAACAAATCCTTGGCGCAGTTATCAAGACTTTCAATGAGTATAGACTTGCTGTCGAACTAAGGCACCGCAGCTGGAGCGATGATGAAAACACTGCCCGCTTTCTCAGGGAGAACAACGTTAGCTGGGTGCAAATTGATGAGCCAAAGTTCCAATCTTCAATAGCAGGTGAGGTTCCAATAACAGCGGATGTAGCTTATTTCCGTTTTCATGGCCGGAATGCAGAGATGTGGTGGAAGGGGGACAGCGAGACGAAATACAAGTACCTGTATTCAGGCGATGAGATAAATGAGTTGGTCGAGAAGGTAAAAGCTGCCTCGGAACAAACCAATTTGACTTTCGCGCTATTCAACAATCACTGGAGGGGATATGCTCCCCGTAATGCTGTTGATATGATGAAAGCCCTGCAATTACCTTTTACCGATCTGCCTATGCAAACCACGCTTCAAGATGATGAAGTGGAAAATCCCGAGAGTGGGCAATGATTAGAGGTGCTCCGAGACAGTGACGGCCAGGTTGTCGCCGTTGTGGGGGAGGCAATAAGGGTCGGTGGTGGTGAGACTACGGAGGAGATAGCCGAGAAGTATACCGGCAAGCTGACACCGGATGATTGTGCGGGCCCTTATTGGATTGTCTCGGAAGTGATTAACGATTAAAAAGTCCCCTTAGCTTAGTCAATAACCGTGCCTTAATCTTCCCGCCAGTTCCAGTCCATTCCGCCTTTAAATACCTGTGAGTTCATTTCGTTGCTGATAAAGAGGTTGGCATCGGGGAAGCGTTTTACCATGGCGTAATAAAAACCGGCAACATCGTTCGTTTTGGCCAGTTCCTCATCGGTAGCCACCAGATAATCCTTGGTGAAGCTGAACGAACTGGAGTCGAAGGGCATCCCCGGTTTCTGGTGGCCAGGAATGATAACCTCGGCGTCCAATTTCTCTAAACGCTCGATGTCGGCTATCCACTGCTTGCGCTCTTTCGCGGTAACCTCGCAGGTAAAGGGATGTGCCTGGTTGAAAAGGACGTCGCTCCCGTACAGGGTTTTTATGGAAGGTATCCAGACCACCGTGTTGTATTTCAAGTCCCCCATCACTTCCGGAATAATCTCGATGCGGTTGCTTTCCAGTTCGAAGTAGTTCTCGGTAAGAGGCTCGATTTTAGCCGTTTTCCTAGGTACGTTGATAGCTCCTATTACTTCCTCCCAGTGTTCGACTTTACCGAAAAACTGGCTGTTTATCATACGGGCTACCGAAGGGATGGCTACGACCCGGGCTTTGGGGAAAGCCTCGGCAATGGTGCCCAGCCCAAAGTAATGGTCGGGATGCGCATGAGTAATATAAATCGTTTTCAGGTGTTTGCCTGTTTCCAATATTTCGGCGATAACCCGGTGGGCATTCGACAATGTCCACTGGGCGTCAAGAAGAGCGGCATCGGTCTTCCCAGTCACGATTACGGAGGCAACTTCAAAACCATTTTCGTCGCTGAAAAAGGTTTTCGTGGCCAGTGAATTCGGCCCGTGTGTGTTTAATCTAATCTCCATGAATCAGTCCTCCAAACAGCATTCCGTTTAGTTTACCAAGCAGTGTCCCCAATTGCAAAAAGGAATGGATTGGGGTATTGACAGCTGGCGGGGAAAGTGCTATAGGGTGGTGCGGGTGGCAAAATGGCGACTCGAAGAAAATGGCTGCGCCGGACGGGTTTTATCGTCGGGCTGGCTGGCTTGGTGGTACTGATAGTTTGGGGGCTTTTCAATGCTGAAGGGGGTCCGAGCCAATACGCCATCCCGGGACTTATGATTTGTGTTACCCCATTTTTAATCGGCATATTGATTGCCTGGAAGTGGCCACTTGCCGGTGGTATCGCCCTTATTGTCATCGCACTGAGTTGGTTAACCTTCGTTATTGTATTAATTTTTTCTGAACCGATTACCCAGCCAATATTGCCATTACTGCTATCCCAGTTTGTGTTAACCGCACCCGTAACCCTGCCGCCGCTGGCAGCGGGTATTCTCTTTATTCTCTATTGGAGAGCCGAACGCGCTTATTTGATAAGAAAAAAGGGTTAGCGCCGAGGGTGGGTTTTTGGGCTAGTCGCAGGGCAGTTCGGCTTTTAGCGTAATGCAGTTGTTTTCTTCGTTGCTTTCTTCTAGTGTATTCCCGGCGTCGGCGTGCCTGAAAAGACTTGTGATTATCGGGCGGCAAGAGTAAAATATATCCCAGAAAAGCCGACAAGGGGGGTTATTGTTCCGGGTTGAAGTCTCAGTAAAACCTGACCTTCCCGACCCTCGTGGGGAAGCACTTAAAGCCGATATCCGTGACCTCGGCATTGGCGGCGTCCAGCAAGTCAGGGTCAGCGACGTCTATTTGCTGGAAGGGAAACTAACTCAAAAAGAACTGGAACTAATCTGCTCTCAACTGCTGGCTGACCCCATCGTCGAAGCCTATTCCACTGGAGAATCCCCGCTTATCGCCCCACAGGACGCCAAAGCCGTTGAGGTTGCCTACAATCCGGGCGTGATGGACCCGGTGGAAGAGAGCGTGAGCAAGGGCATCCGCGACCTGGGGGTAACCGCTCTAGAGTCGGTAAAGACGGCCAAGCGCTATTACCTCTGGGGCAAACTTTCAACCGCCGACATCGAGCTTATCTCCAGCAAGCTGCTGGTCAATAGTGTCATCCAGCACGTGGTCGCCGACGGCGAAAAAGCTTCCTTGCCTCCCGCCGACTACCGGTTCTTCCGCGAAGAGGTCGAGCTGCTTAGTCTCGATGACGGTGGGTTAGTCAAACTGGGGCGTGAAAGACTCGAATTGAACCTGAACGAGATGAAGCAGATTCAGGGATACTACTCCAAACTGGGGCGCAACCCCACCGATGTCGAGCTGGAGACGCTGTCGCAAACCTGGTCGGAGCATTGCAAGCACAAGACCTTCAACTCCCGCATAAGGCTGGGAGACGAAGTTATCGATAACCTCTTAAAGAGCACCATCATGCGGGTGACCCGTGAGCTGGACAAGCCCTGGTGCCTTTCCACCTTTAAGGACAACTCCGGAGTAATCGATTTCGACGGGCGCTACGCCCTTTGTTTTAAGGTCGAGACGCATAACCACCCCTCCGCCATCGAGCCCTACGGAGGCGCTTCCACGGGGCTGGGTGGGGTAATACGCGACCCGCTGGGCACGGGGCTGGGCTCGAAGCCCATCGCTAGCACCGATGTCTTTTGCTTCGCCCCGCCCGATTTTCCCCATAATAAACTGCCCGCGGGCGTTCTTCATCCCCGCCGCATACTCAAAGGGGTGCGGGCGGGCGTCGCCGACTACGGCAACCGCCTGGGCATCCCAACCCTCAACGGGGCAATTCTCTTTGACGAGCGCTATCTGGGCAACCCGATAGTCCTCTGCGGTACGGTGGGGCTTATGCCCAAAGAGGCGGCGCAGATGGGACGTCAGCATCCCGGCGACCGGGTGGTGGTGGTGGGGGGCAAGACGGGTCGGGACGGCATTCACGGCGTTACCTTCGCCTCGGCGCTATTAACCGGCGAATCGGAGGAGGTCTCGGCCAGCTCGGTGCAAATCGGCGACCCCATCACCGAGAAGAAGATGATTGACGTTTTGCTTAAAGCCCGGGATAAGGGGCTTTACCGCCGCATCACCGACTGCGGGGGAGGGGGGCTTTCCTCGGCGGTGGGCGAAATGGCGGAAGAGACGGGCGTGCGTGTTGATTTAGAAAAGGTGCCCCTGAAATACTCCGGGCTTTCTTACCGTGAGATATGGCTTTCCGAATCGCAGGAAAGGATGCTGCTGGCGGTGCCCGCGGAATCGGTTGAAGAGCTGGTCTCGCTCTTCGCCAGCGAGGATGTGGAAGCCACCGTCATCGGCGAGTTCACCGACGATAAAAAGCTCAGACTCTTCTATCAAAATAAGCCGGTGAGCGACCTGGACATGGAGTTTTTGCACCACGGGCTGCCTCAGTCGGAAAGGGAGGCAGCCTGGGCGCTGCCGCGCTATACCGAACCCGATTTCGCCTCGCCGCCCGATTTAAGCCAAGACCTGAAGAAAATACTCGGCTCCTGGAACGTTTGCAGCAAGGAGTGGGTCATCCGTCAGTACGACCACGAAGTGCAGGGGGGCAGCGTGCTCAAGCCCCTGGTGGGCATCGCCAACGATGGGCCCGGTGACGCGGCTATTCTCCGTCCCCTGCTCGATTCCGATATGGGGGTGATTATCGCCAACGGCATCAACCCGCGCTACGGCGACATCGACCCTTACTGGATGGCGGCTGCGGCGGTGGACGAAGCGCTACGGCAGATTATCGCCGTCGGCGGTAGCCTGAAAAGGGTGGCGCTGCTGGACAACTTCAACTGGGGCAATCCCGAAAAGCCCGACCGGCTCGGCGGGCTGG
>CAYQPY010000072.1:0-5708 GCA_964419705.1 uncultured Dehalococcoidales bacterium | reverse complement strand
CCTGTTTTTCTTATCCCCCTCCTTGTTCAGCGCAGGTCTTTCTTCCCCACCCAATACCCACCCTATAAGAGTGGTACCCCTTATATATCCCTCTCTATGGGGGTGTTTGAAAGAGGGGGCTTCACCCCCTCTTTACCTTAAAAGGGCGGAGGGTGGGAAAAGATTAAAACGGGGGGGGGCGTACCCCCCAAATAAGAGGTATAAGAGGAGTTTAACTCCTATTGGGTGGGACGGGTGGGATGAAAAACCTCCGCTAATCCCCCCAAAAGCCCATAGGCAACCCCAAACACCTGTGTTATAATTTACCCAAAGAGATGCCCAAGCGTCTTAACCTATCCAAAGAAATAGAAAAGCAGCTCCCCGCCGAGCTGGTCAACTTCATGTGGATGGCGGGTGAAATCACCCACACCCGCGGCGAAAAGCTCTACCTCGTGGGCGGGGTGGTGCGCGACCTCATGCTGGGGCAGGCGAACCTCGACCTCGACCTGGTGGTGGAAGGCAACGCCATCGAGCTAGGGCAGCAGCTCAAAAAGAGCGTCAAGGGCAAAATCACCACCCACCCCCGCTTCAACACCGCCAAGCTAGAATGGGACAACTGGAGCGTCGACCTGACCACCGCCCGCACCGAGACTTATGAAAAACCGGGGGCACTGCCCACAATCACCCCCGGCTCGCTTGACGAAGACCTGGGGCGCCGCGACTTCACCATCAACGCCATGGCGCTGGGCCTAAACCCCGGCCTCTACGGCCAGCCCATCGACCCCCACGGCGGGCGCGACGACCTCAAGAGCAAGCTCATCCGCGTCCTCCACGAAAACAGCTTCATCGACGACGCCACCCGCATCTGGCGCGGGCTGCGCTACGAGCAGCGCCTCGACTTCCGTCTGGAGAAAAAAACCTTGAGCTTGCTCAAGCGCGATACGGAAATGCTCAAGACCATCAGCGCCGACCGCACCCGCTACGAAATCGAATGCATCCTCAAGGAACACTACCCGGAGAAGGTCTTTATGCGCGCCGCCGAACTGGGAGTCTTGCCCCACCTCCACCCCAATTTAAAGGGCGACGGCTGGCTGGCGGAAAAGTTCGAGCAGGCGCGTAGCTTAAGCGCCCCCGCCCCGCCCGAAGCCGGCCTCTACCTGGCGTTGCTGGCTTACTCCCTGGATAAGGACGAAACCGAGCGCTTCATCTCCCGTCTCAGGCTGCCCAAGGCGCTGGCGCAGATACTTATTGATAGCGCCGCCCTCAAGAGCAAGATGCGCCTGCTGGCAACCCCCGGCCTTTCCCCCAGCGGCATCTTCCGCCTCCTCGAAGCCTATTCCTCACCAGCCATGGTGGCTAACTCCATCGCCACCGAGTCCCCCACCGCCAGCCAGAACATACACCACTACCTCACCCGCCTGAAATATATCGAAATCGCGCTTAGCGGCGACGACCTGATAAGAATGGGCGTCACCACCGGCCCTGAAATCAGGGAGATTATGGAGCGCCTGCAGAAGGCGCGGCTGGATGGGGAGATTGCCTCCCGAGAGGATGAGGTGGAACTGGTTAAGGGGTGGCTTCAAGATCATTAAGGACTACGTCCCAATCCCCCTTTGCGGCATACAGCCAGTCCTTATGATGCGGGAATTCCAATCCAATTCGCCGCATTCTATTGTCGGCATTGTATTTTTTACCCTGTTCGGCAAGCTTCTTTTTATAGTAATCGTCAATATCTTTAAGCCTTCTATTAAGCTCCGCAGTCTGAACAACGTAGTAATCAGGTGAGGTATCTTTATCTCTCAAATCTACCAGAACTGTATAATCAGCCCTATCGCTCAGATCCCTAAAGATACTCCCGTCCTTCTTGCACATCCAAACCCAGCTCTTAGACGCCTCTGTTTTGGTTTTCACTCTTACATTCAGTGAATTAACGCCATTGGTCACCAATACATCGAAGCCTGGACTGTTTCTTGGTGCGGGAGCTGCAATCACTCCTCGTTTTAACAACTCACCCACCACCAAATACTCGCCAGCATTCCCGATTATAGTGCCCTTGCCCTTTTTTATATCACCCATGTCCCCCCCCTATTTTTTTACTTCACCTCGAAAAACTTGCTCCTGGGCGCGCCGCAGATGGGGCACTTTTCAGGGGCTTCCCCGGCCACGGTATTGCCGCAGACCGAACAGACGAAGTAAGGCTCTTCCTTCAGCTCCTTGCCCGCCTCCAGCGATTCCAGCGCCTTCCGGTACAAGGCGTGGTGGACTTTCTCCACGGCGTTGGCGTGGCTGAAGCTAATCTCCGCCCGCTCTTGCTTTTCCGCCTTGGCCCGCTCGATAAAAGCGGGGTACATCTTGGTGAACTCGTATTCCTCCCCGCTGATAGCCTCTTTCAGGTTTTCGGCTGTCGCGCCGATGCCGTCCAAAACCGTCAGGTGATTGCGGGCGTGCACCGTCTCTGCCTCCACCGCCGCCCGGAAGAGCCGCGCTACCTGGGGATGTCCCTCGCTCTCCGCCTTATCGGCGAAGTAAAGGTAGCGCCGGCTGGCCTGGCTTTCCCCGGCAAAGGCTTCATCAAGGTTTTTCTCTGTCTGGCTCAAATTGCACCTCCAGTTATTTATCTATCTTTTTCTTTGTCTGCCACGGTGTATAATCCCGGTCGAAGACAAGCCCCTTCTTCTCATCGCCCGCCTTATCCACGTCCGACCTGAATCTGGGTATCAACTTCAACAGGCAAAATACGGGCAGGGCTATGGAGTAGAGAAGCACGCTCAACTCCCCCCCGAAAACCCAGATGAGGGGGGGCAGAAAGACGAAGCCCACCACCGCCGACAGCCTCACGTTGCTGGTAAAGAGAAGCGCGACCAGCAGGACGCCGAAGCAGATGGCGAAGGGAATAGGCGAAAAGACCAGCAGCACCCCCATGGTTGTCGCCAGCCCCTGACCTCCCCGGAACTTGAGCCAGACCGGCCAGTTGTGCCCCGCCACCGCCACAAAGCCCGCGGCGAAGACCCAGTAAAGGGGCAGCCCCAGCCACTGGGCGATGAGCACGGCCAACGCCCCCTTGGCCATGTCGGCAAAGAACACGCCTAAGCCCGGCAGGGAGCCTATCTCGCGCATGGTGTTTACCGTGCCCACATTGCCCCCACCCCCCGTCCGGAAGTCCCCCCCCCTCACCCGCCGCGCGAACCTGGAGGCGCAGGGGAGAGAGCCGAGCAGGTAAGCGATAATCAGCGCCAGAACTATCAGGCCCGCCATTTCAACTCCTCAAATATTGCTTTAGCCCCGATTATAACCTATCCAGTGAGGAAAGCGTAGCCGCCAGGTAGCACTCCAGCCCCTGGTCTTTACAACGCGCGTACAAGTCTTCGGATTGAGACTCGTCTTCAAGCAAGGTAAAGAGGGTCGGCCCCGAGCCAGCCAGGTGGACATGCGGCGCCCTCAGTTTTAGAAAGTGTTCCTTATAGACCTTGAGCTTGGAGAAGAAGTTGTAGGCGACGTTCTCGAAGGTATTGAAGAGCATCGATGAGCTTACCACCCCCCTCGTCAGCCCCGCCACCACCTCGTCCGTAATTCCACCGTTGCTGTAATGTTCGGGCTTGAGCCTGGCGTAGAGCTTTTTCGTTTTCCCTTCTATAGGGGCTAGCGGGGGTACGAGCAGGACGACCCAACGGAGGGGCAATGAAGGCAGGGGGGCTATCTTCTCCCCCCTCCCCTCCGCCAGCGCCGTGCCCGCGTAGAGGAAAAAGGCGACGTCGGAACCCAGCCTCGGAGCCAGTTCGAGTAGCTGCGCCGGCTTCAGCTCCGGCGGCCAGAGCTGGTTAAGCCCCAGCAGGACGGCGGCGGCATCGCTGCTGTCCCCACCCAGCCCCGAGGCAAAAGGTATCTTTTTCTCGACCTCTATCCTGGCTCCATCGGAGCACCGCTTAACCTGCCGCAGCAGGGCGGCGGCGCCCGGCACCAGGCTCTTTTCGGCAACAAAGTCAGGGTTATCACTAACGACCTCGATTTCATCGCTTAAGTTAAAGCCCAGTTGGTCGCAGAGGTCTATAGTCTGAATAACGCTACGGATGTCGTGAAAGCCGTCGGGCCTTTCGCCCAGGACTTCGAGCGTCAGGTTAATCTTGGCCGGCGCTTTAACCGTCAGCATGCTTTCCCCCTAAGACATTATATAGCTCCGCCCACTCCTCTATAGTCAGCGTCTCCGCCCGCCTTGACGGGTCTATATTGGCTTTTTGCAGAAAAGGCAAGACCTCGGCCTTATCCCTCCCCAGACCCTTGGCCAGCGAGTTGGCTAACTGCTTGCGCGGGGCGGCGAAGCCCGCACGCACGGTGTCGAAGAAGCCCTTTTCGTCAACGTCCACCTTTGGCTTGGGATAGACATCGATTTTTAGTATCGCCGAGCTGACCTCGGGCGCGGGGTAAAAAGACTCGGCGGGGACGATGCTTATTATCTCCGGTTTAGCGTAGAACTGAACGCTGACGCTCAAAAGGCTCATATCGCCCGGTTTAGCGGCGATGGCTTCGGCGACCTCTTTCTGCACCATGACCACCATCGCCTGCGGCTTGGCAATGGCTTCGAGGAAGTGGCGCAGGACGGGCGAGGTAATGTAGTAAGGCAGGTTAGCCACCACCCTATAATTCCGCCCCTTTACCAGCTCTTTAGGCTCGATTTTGAGCACATCGCCGTTGACGATGGTGACGTTATTAAAAGCCGCTAGCGTCTTCTTGAGCAGAGCCGCCAGCCCGTCGTCCAGCTCAATGGCGATAACCCCACCCGCTTTTTGGGCTAATTCTTTAGTGAGGATGCCCAGCCCAGGCCCCACCTCCACCACCAGGTCGTCGGGTTTGAGCTCGGCGGCGGCGATAATGGCCTCCAGCACCTCGCTGTCGATGAGGAAGTGCTGCCCCAGCCCCTTTCTCGCCCTGATGTCGGACTGGCGCAGCAGCCTCCTGGTCTCGGCCAAAAGCGGATTCGGGCTCTTATTCATAAAATCAATGAGGCCGTGCACCCACCCTCGACCCCGCCCAATAGCTTGCCCGCACCAGCCAGCTCCAACCAGGTAACCCTACGGCACCCGGGGCTTCTATTTACCGCTGCTTCCTCTCGGATCTGACGGGATTCATAGCACTCCGCCGCGCAGGACCCGGCCTTCAACACCGCTTAGCACGGGTAGTCCCACCAGACAAAGGCCTCAAGCGGGAATTCGACCCCGCTATAGCGGATTGCGAGTTCAGGGCACCGCTGGCTCCCCGTCTAGCACGACCTCACTAGAATGCTAATCGGTGCCCTCCCCTTTGTCAAGCCACAGTCTTTATACCCCACCCCCGTTTTAATCTTTTCCCACCCACCACCCTACAAGGGTGGTACCCCTTATATATCCCCCTTTATTGGGGGTGTTTTTAAGAGGGGGCTTTGCCCCCTCTTTACCTTAAAAGGGTGGCGGGCGGGAATAGATAATATCGGGGTGGGGCGAAAAATCCCCCTTAATCCCCCTTTATTAAAGGGGGAAACGGGGTGGGAGAGAAGTCTATAGAGGTTACACCTTTATAGGGTGGGTATTGGGTGGGACAGAAAACGCACGCTAAAAAAGAAAGCCCCGAGTTTTACCTCGGGGCTTTTCACCACAATAAGGTCTGTTTTTACTCTTTTGGCAGGGGTTTGCCCAAGACGGCTTCGAAAAGCTCCTCGTCTATGGGGTGCCCCTCGGCAACCATCTGGCGGTACTTGA
>CAYQPY010000071.1:0-5733 GCA_964419705.1 uncultured Dehalococcoidales bacterium | reverse complement strand
CGGCCTGCCCGGTCCGGAACATCTCGCCGCTGCCGAAGACTACCTCAACACAGGCCAGCGGGTCTGATATATCCCATTGATACTTGGGCATGACCACGGGCTCTCTTTCCAGCATGCTGCCGACGACGGTCTTCGACTTCCGTGGCAGTAAGGGCATATTGAGCCTTAAGCCCGCCTTTTCCACCGCCGGTATCAACTCCCCGAAGGTTACCCCTGGCTCGACCATGGCCACGCGGTGCGCCCGGTCGACCCGGATAATCTTTTTCATTTTAGTTAAATCTACGATTACGGCGCCTCCGGCACCGGGAACGGTGTCACCCCGAAAATGGGGAGGGCCGGAACTAACCGGTACCAGCGGCGTTCGAGTCTTATTAGCCAGCTTCACTATCTTCTGGATGTCGGCGGCCTTCGTCGGCTTTACCACACACATGGGCTTGAGCGTGTTAACGAAGCTCATGTCGCCGGCGTAGGCTTCCACTGTCGCTGGGTCGCGGCTCACGTTTCTGGCGCCGACTATCTTGGCCAGTTTTTCATCAATCATTTACGCCTCCTCTTAACTGGTGACCAGATTTATAGCTAATCGTCGTATGGCTCGGGGGGTGGTGGGGGGAATACGTTTATCCGGTAGCGGCTGTAGGGCAGGTAGTTGGTGGCCGGTTTGTCGGGCGTATTATCGGGCATGCCGGCGATACTGCCCGTAATCGGTTCTTCCACCCAGTTCGAGTCGAGGGGGTACATGTAGGCGATGCGGTAGGCGAGGCGGAAGAATTTCCACTGGCCGTCTTCCTTGACATAATCCACATCGTACTTGCCCAGGCAAGACATACAGTCCAGTTTGCCTTTGCGCAGCCCGCTGACGCTGCCGTGGGAGAACCATAGCCCTCGGGCTTTGGTGGCGTCCTTATTTATCTCGATGATGGGGTTGCAGGTCATGTGTATCGCCAGCCAGCCCGGCGCGGCTTTGTAGCGCTCTTCGCTTAAGACGGTGTTCCAGAAGCGCTTGATTCCTTTCATGCCCTCGTAGATGCCGGCGTCTTCGATATCCATGGAGATACCGGGCGTCTTCTGGGCGAAGAGGGAGGGGATTTCCGAGTTGCGGAGCATGAAGTATAGGTGGGCGTAGCGGGACTGGAGCTTCCAGATTTCGAGGTAATCCTTGACCTTGGATAGTTCGGCGACCTGTTCTTTGAGTTGGGCGATTTCGGCTTTGATATCCTGGCTCATTTTTCCTCCTCTCGACTTGGTGAGAATGGGGGTGGGGTGGGGGATTACTAAGTGCTTATTATTTACCCTTATCACACGAATGTCAATAACTCGTTATAGAATGCGTTGACAAAGTCGGGTCAAAAAACTATTATAACCACAGCCCGAGTGTGTTGAAACTATCTTTTAGTTTATCCCCGAGGGTAAAGAGAAGGAGGACATATCAAAATGGCCGAAACCAAGTACGGGAAGTACATCATCAGAGAACCCATAGAAAAGGGAACGGCGCCGATGCTGCACATATGCGGTGAAGCTGGCTGTTATGGAGCCCCATTTCCCAACTTTCCAGTTGAAGTCCAAATACTTTGCATCACCGAACCTCTCACATTTCCCCAGGGGGCCCATGCCCACGATGCCGACGAAATCTTTTTCATCTTCGGCAGTAACCCCCAGAATTACTACGATTTCGACGCCGAAATCGAGATATGTTTGGGCGAGGAAGGTGAAAAACATATAATTAACAGCACATCCATTGTTTACATGCCTAAGGGGTTAATGCACGGTCCGATTACCATCAAGAAGGTGAATAAACCTTTTCAGTGGATGCATGTTCTCTTTAAATCTAAATACGAAATGTCAGTAGGCGACGTTTCGCATCACCCTACCCACCCCCGTGAGAAATATTCGCCCGAAGAGATAAAGAAGTTGAAGGGGGGCTAGCCCTCGTATTCCTGTCTTAGCTCCGTGACCGTCTTCTGGAATTGCGCCTTTTTCTCCTCATCGCTCATCCGGTGCAGGGGTGGTACCCACTCCATATCCTTCAGGTTCTCTATCAACATGGGCAGCGCGTCGTAGGGGAAGGAGAGGAGTACCATGCCTTCGGGGAGCACCTTGCGCGTCTTCATGCCGAAGCCGAGCCCGGTGACGGTATAGTTCATCTCACCGCTCAAATAGGGGTAAGCGTAGAGCCAGGCGCATATCAGCACGGGGGTGCTTTTGGTGGTTATCATCTTGCCGCTGGTATAGCAATATGCCCGCAGTAAAATGTCGGCCTGGGGTGGGGTGGCGGCGATAATCAATAAATCCGGCTCGAAAGGCAGCTTATCCATCGGCGAGAAGGATACGTACCTGACCGTGCCCTTGGCCATCTTGGGGATATAGTTATAGATGCGGCGGTTGGCGCGGGCTTCCTTATAGATGCCGTCCTTGGGGCCGATCTGCCCGCTCTGGAAGATGGGGTCGGCCTCTTCCATGCCCAGCACCACGGGGCCCATGCAGCTGAAGTTTTCCCGGTCGGCATAGAAGGGGGGGCTTTTCTGCGCCTCGCCGAGCATCTCGCAGAAAGCCATTTCTTTGTCCAGCTTCCTGATACCCTTGGGCTTGTTGAGCAGGAACTTGACGCCTATGGGGGGTATATCAAAATGGAAATTGTCGAATATCGAGTAGTCTAGCTTGCTTGGCATATTCATACCTCCTTGCCCCGAAGGCGGGGTAACGTTTTATACACGGTTCATCCTGCGCCTTTCATCATACCGGGCAGCCAGAGACTTATCTCGGGGAAGGCTATCAATAACGCCAGGAAGATAAAGAGGACAATCAGGAAGGGCAACACCCCCTTCAGCAGCTTATCCACCGGTATGTCGAAGGCGGTTCTCATCAAAAACAGCTCCAGCCCCATCGGTGGTGTTATCAGCCCTATCTGCATGTTGACTACATAGAGGACGCCGAACCATATCGGGTCGAAGCCCAGGGCGACGATTACGGGGACGAAGAGGGGCACGGTGAGCAGCATAATGGTTATGGCGTCGATAAAGCAGCCCAGAATCAGGAGCAGGACGTTGATGCTGATAATCACCAGCCAGGGGGAGAAATCGGCGGAGGTGACGAAGCTGGTGATAGTCTTGGCGACACCGGAGCTGCCGATGACGTAAGAGAAGAGCCAAGCGCCGACCATCATAAACAGAATCATGCCGTTTATAATCGCCGTTTCGGTTAGCGCTCGTTTCAGCCCCTGCCAGCGCAAGCCGAAGACAGCGACGCCTATAACCAGCACCACGACACAGCCGACGCCAGCGGCTTCGGTGGGGGAGGCAATGCCGAAATAGATGGAGCCTAGAATCGACGCCATCACCACCACTATGGGCCAGACCTTTTTCAGCGAGGAGAACCTCTGCCCCCAGCTGACGGGGCCCAGGGCGGGGCCGAGCGCCGGCCGGCGCCAGCAGATTAGTATGGCTACCGCCGCCAGCATGCAGGCCAGGAGCAGCCCGGGTATCATACCCGCTATGAAGAGATGGCCGATGGATGTCTCGGAGAGGACGCCGTAGATAATCATGCCCGCGCTGGGGGGGATGAGGGGGCCGAGAACACCACCGCAGCACAGCCCGCCCATAGCTAGCCCCTTGTCGTAGCCGTATCGCTTGAATTCGGGCTCGGCCACTTTGCCCACGGCCAGGATGGTGGCGGTGCTGGTGCCGATGGCGGCGGCCATGGCGGCTTCACCCCAGATGCTGGTAACGATTAAGCCGCCGGGAACGCGGGAAAGCCAGCTCCGGGCGGCGGCGAATATGTCTTCACCTATCTTGGTTTCGGCAATGAGGCAGGCGATGAGAACGAAGAGGGGCAGCGGCGTCCAGTTTATATTATAGAGGGTTGTGAAGGTAGTCCAGCCTATTTTTTCCAGGCTTAAAGGGCCGAAAGCGAAGAAGGCAACTGCCATGGCGGTAAATCCAAGGGCGTAGATAACGGGCATGCCCATCAGCATCAGGAACAGCATGCCCAGCACGCATACCAGCGCCGCCGTGGTAAAGTCCATAACTACCTCATTTCGTTAAACTACGGTCACTAAATGCCAAGCCGCATTGCTTCTATTCTGTTTGGGTCGGGGCTTTGGCGCCCCTTAGCCTATTGATGCCTCGACAGAACTTGCCTAAGAGGACGAGGCAGAGCAAGGTGTAACCGAGGGGTATAACGAGTTTAATCGGGGCTAACGGCAATGCCCACGACGAGCCGGTGGTCTGGCCGATTTGTAGCGCGTATATCGCGTTGTCCAGGCTCTTCCAGGTCAGGACGGTGCAGAAAACAAGCGCCATGAGCGGGAATATAACTTGCAGGACAATGACTCTTATACGCTCGGGAAAACGGGAGGCAACGAGGTCGTTCCTGACATGGCGGTCCAGTCTTTCTACCCCGGCTACAGCCAGCACACCGCAGAATAAGAGAAACATAGTGCTGAGCTCGTAGGTAAGGGGGTCGGGGGAGTGGAAGACATACCTTTTGACCACGCCGTAGGTTTCGACCCAGGCCATCAGCAGTATCAGAATCCCGCTCACCAGCATGAGGAGATGGCTGATACGGCCGATTCCATCATCCAGTTTCCGTATCACTCTCATCAACAATTTATATTACTCCCGCTCGAATTAGCGCTTTTATCTACCGGTTCAACCGCCGCTACATTAGAGCCGCGGGCATGCCGTTTTATTCCCGGGTCTAGCGAGGATACTGGGCGTTCGCCTCGTCGGCAATATCCATTACTTCATCGCCAAAGTCGCCCAACGTTGCCATTAGGTCGGCAATATAGTCGCTAGCCGCATCTTTCCACCTGGCTATCTCGTCATCGGGTACGACATATATGGTTACCCCTGAAGCAGCCAGTGTTGCCAGGTCGTTATCCCATTCACCTACCAGCCACTCACTGAATTCATCTGAATTCGCCTGCGCTTCTTCAAGTAATATATCCTGGATGTCGTCGGGCAGGTCGTTCCAAATGTCGAGGTTGATGGTAAATCCGTGCAGAGTACCGACAGGATAAGCCTGCGCCAGATAAGAAGCGACATCGGGCAGGGCGAATATGTTCATGGCCGCCGGCGCTGTTAACGCCGCGTTTACCGTGTTCTTCTCCAGCAGCGAGTAGGACTCGGTGTACGACTGAAGCACGGGGGCACCGCCTAATGCCTCGATCAGGGAGTAAGTCGTGGGTGAGATAGCCTGGACCATCAGCCCGTCCCAGTCATCCAGGGTCTGAACCGGCTCTTTGGAGAGCAGTTCCACCCCGGTGTAGTGGTGGACGCACAGGACCTTCTGGTTGAACTGGTCTTCCATTATGTCGCTGTATAGCGGCGCTAAAAGCGGCGCGGCATAGGCGTTAGCCTCGACGTTATTGAACAGGAAGGGTATCTCATTAGCCGCTAACTTCGGTTCATCGGCGGAGTAGGCGCTAAAGGTAAGAACACCCATTTCAGCCACTCCTGTCCTCACCGTATCCATAATCTCCGCAAATGGGACCATCTGTTCGCCTGGGTAATAGGCAATGGTATAATCGGGGCCGCAGCGGGCGTTAAAGGCATCGACGAACTCCTGCTCCCAGTCAGCGTATACGAACAGGGCGTTGCTAGCCATCCTTAAGACCACCGGTTCCGCAGGCTCATCGTCCCCACAAGCGGCGAAAAGACTGCCCGACATCAAGACGAGCAACATGGCAACGAGCAAAATTATTGTTTTTTTCATGGTTGGGTTTTACCTCCTTGATGG
>CAYQPY010000070.1:0-5810 GCA_964419705.1 uncultured Dehalococcoidales bacterium | reverse complement strand
CAAGACCACCACCATCCTCATGCTGCTGGGGCTGACCGAGCCGGCATCGGGCACCGCTAAGATTTACGGCTTCGACTCCACCCGCCAGCCGCTCAAGGTAAAGCGCCTAGCCGGCTACCTGCCGGAAAAGGTCGGTTTCTACGATACCCTCACCGCCAGGGAAAACCTCCGGTTCATCGCCGAACTCAATAATATCGGCTACGCCGAGTCCGAGCCCCTCATCGAACAGGTATTAAAATCGGTGGGCTTGGACGATGTGGGCGACAAGACGGTGAACAAGTTCTCCCGCGGTATGAAGCAGCGCTTAGGCATCGCCGACGTGCTGGTCAAAAAGCCCAAGGTAGCCTTCCTAGACGAACCCACCGCCGGGCTCGACCCCGAAGGCATCAACCAGATTATAGATTTAATAGGCAACCTGCCCAAGATGGGCACGACGGTGGTCTTTTCCTCCCACCGCCTCTACGAAGTGCAGCGGGTCTGCCACAGCATCGGCATACTCTCCAAAGGCAAAATGGTGGTCCAGGGCGCCCTGGACGAACTAGGGCGAGACGCCCTGGCCGAAGGCCGCTTCAGAATAGAGGTGGAAACCGCCGAGCCCAGCCCCCAACTGGTAAAGGTGCTTAAAAAGATTAAGGGGGTAATCAAGGTAGAAGCCAAGGACAACGTGCTGCACATAACCACCGACGCCGACCTGCGGGCGGAGATTTCCAAGGCGGTGGTGGAAAGCGGCGTGGCACTAATTCAGGTTAAAATCCAGGAATTCTCCCTGGACGATATCTATATGAAGTATTTTCACGAGGATTGACTCTAAGAAATGCTGACTATCCTGCGCAAAGAACTGGCTGACTACTTCACCAGTGTAAGGTGTTTCATCCTCTTTATACTGGTCCTAATCGCCAGCGCCGTCGCCATCTATGCCGCCTATAATGGCATCCGCGAGGCGTCTATCGACCCCGGGCCCGTCTTCATTAAACTCTTTACCGTCAGCGAGGACCTGCCCTCGCTGACCGTTCTTATCGCCCTGCTTTTGCCCATAATCGGTGTCGCCCTGGGCTTCGACGCCATTAACGGCGAACGCTCCGGCGGCACGCTCAACCGCATTCTCTCCCAGCCCGTCTACCGGGACAGCGTCATCAACGGCAAGTTCCTGGCGGGCATAATCACCATGGCTATCATGGTAGGAGCTATCATACTCATCGTCGGCGGCTACGGCCTGAGGATGATCGGCGTGCCCCCCGGCCCCGAGGAAATCATCAGGATATTCATCTACTTTATCTCGGCGGTTATCTACGGCGCCTTCTGGATGGGGCTGGCTATCCTCTTCTCGGTGCTCTTCCGCAATCTAGCTGTTTCCCTGCTCTTCCCGCTCGCCATCTGGATATTGCTGGGCATCCCCGCCTCTATTTTCAACCCCTACATCAGCTTCTTCGTACCCGCGGTAAGCGATTCCATAAGCGTACAGTTGATGGTGGCGCGCATCTCCCCCTATTTCCTCTTCGAAGAGGCGACGACGGTGCTCCTTGTTCCCATCTGGCGGGGATACGGGCTGTTAACCTCCACCACCACCGGCTCGATGCTGCCCAACCCCCTCTCCCTGGACCAGAGCCTGCTTATCGTCTGGCCCCAGCTCACGGCATTGCTGGCCTTAACCGCCATCTGCTTCGCCATCAGCTACATCGTCTTTATGCGACAGGAGATAAGGTCTACCTAACTCCCCCCTGACAGAATAACGTCCCATAGCCGTCGTTCCGAGGAGTCCTTCAGTCCACCCCACTCCCATTTTATATCTTTTCCCACCCGCCACCCTCTTGTTGTAAAGGGGGACTTCGTCCCCCTTAAAAACCCCCTGAGTTTTAGAGACTCAAAAGGGACACCAGCCCCATATGATTTGGGGGAGTTTAAGAGGGGGCAAAGCCCCCTCTGGAAAAGACCTTTGTGGGCGGGTCCTTCAGCCGAAGGACTCTTCGAGCTGGTGTGGGACGAAAAACTGGGGGGCGGGGTAAAGTATCCCCAGGTTAAGGAGTTTACTCATTAGGGCGGGGTGGGTTGGGAAAATAACACCTTCGCTAAACAAGGCGGGGTGGGGCGGCGGCACGCCCCCTTGGACTCCTCCGGCATTACGGCGCACTCCCAGCGACATTAAAAAAGAGGCCGGGGCTAAAAACCCAGGTCTCTTTGTATTTATTACTATTTTGAGCAGCCAGGCGTCTTACTTATGATTTTTCCGCCTGTCGGGAGGCGACAATCTTCTCGGCGACATGGGCGGGCACCTCTTCGTAGTGGCTGAAGCTGGCTTTGTAGCTGCCCCGCCCCTGGGTTATCGACTTCAGGTCGATGGAATAGCGCAAGACCTCGGCCTGCGGCACCTGGGCTTCGATGGTGTTGTAGCCACTCCCCGGGTTCATCCCCTGCACCCGCGCCCGCTTGGTGTTCAGGTCGCCGATAATATCCCCCGTGTAGTCTTCAGGGATGGTAACCTCGATGTTCATTATCGGCTCCAGCAGGATGGGCTGCCCATCGGATAAGCCTCTTTTGAGCGCCCCCGCCCCGGCAATCTTAAAGCATATCTCCGAGGAATCCACCGGGTGGAAGCTGCCGTCATAGACTGTTGTCTTTATGTCAATTACCGGGTAGCGCGCCAGCACCCCTTCATGGATAGCCTCGTTGACCCCCTTCTCCACGGCGGGGATATAGTTGCGGGGTATGGAGCCACCCACTGTCTTATTGGCGAACTCGAACCCGCTGCCGCGGGGTAAAGGCTCCAACTCCAGCAGGACGTGACCGTACTGCCCGTGACCCCCCGTCTGTTTCTTATGCTTATACTCGGCCTTAGCCCCGGCCGTAATCGTCTCTTTATAGGGCACCTTGGGCACGTCCAGCCTCACCCCCACCCCAAACTTGCGCTGCATGCGGTCGGCGGCGACCTCGAGCTGCGATTCGCCGATTCCCGATAGAACCGTCTCGTTGGTGCCCGTCTCGCGGTGCACCTCGATGGTGAGGTCTTCCTCAACGATTCGCGTCAACGCCGCCCCCAGTTTATCCACGTCGGCTTTAGTCTTGGGGTGCACCGCCAGGCTGAAAACCGGCTCGGGGAACTCGATGGGAGCAATCTTCAGCGGCTTCGCCTGCGTGCACAAGGTATCACCGGTATTGGTCGTGGTCAGCTTGGCTACCGCCCCCATATCCCCCGCCCCGACCTTAGCCACCGGCTCCTGGTTCTTGCCCCGAATCATAAACAACTGCCCGATGCGCTCGGCTCCCTTACGGTTGGCGTTCCAGGCCTGTGAGTTGCTGGCTATAGCACCGTTATAGACGCGGAAATAGGTCAGCTTGCCCACGTAGGGGTCGGCGCTGGTCTTAAAAACGAGAGCCGCCAGCGGGCCATCCGCGCTCGGCTCCGATGTCTGCTCCTTGGAATTGGTGACGGTCACCACCTTGCCCTCTTTAGCCGAAGGCAGGTAGCCATGTACGGCGTCCATCAGCATAGCCATGCCGATATTCTTTAAGGCCGAGCCGGTGAGGATGGGCACCACCTTGCCGGCGGCTATCGCCTGGCGCAGCCCCTCTCCTATTTCCTCCTGGCTCAGTTCCTGACCCTCAAGGTATTTTTCGATGAGCTTGTCGTCGACCTCAGCTACTGCCTCAATCAGCTTCTCGCGAAAAGAGCCGGCCTGGGACTGGAGAGCTTCAGGCACCTCGGCCTCTTTGGCGTCGCTGCCGGTGTAGGCTTTCATGGTCAGCAGGTTAACTATGCCCTCGAAGCTGTTCTGAGCGCCGATGGGCAGCTGCAACGGCAGGCACTTGGCGCCGAAGCGCTTTTGAATCTGCCCCATCGTCTTGTTAAAGTCGGCGTTCTCCCGGTCCATCTTGTTGATAAAGATGAGCCGCGGCAGGTTGCCTTGCTCGCAGTATCCCCAGACCTGCTCGGTGCCCACCTCCACCCCCGAAGCCGCGCAGACCATAATCACCGCCCCTTCGCTTACCCTCATCGCCGCCTTGACCTCGCCGACGAAGTCGGAATAGCCGGGGGTATCTATAAGATTCAACTTGGTATCTTTCCACTCGCAGGGAAGCAGGGACAGGCTTATGCTTATCTGCCGCTTCAGCTCGTCGGGGTCGTAGTCCGAAGTGGTACTACCGTCTTCAACCTTGCCCAGCCGCTTAATGGCTCCGGCACTAAAGAGCATCGCCTCCGAGGCCGATGTCTTACCCGCGCCGCTGTGAGACAGCAAGACCACGTTTCTGATATTCTCCGGTCCGTATTGTTGCATATAGTCACCTGCTCTCTAAGTTAACCCCACTATTATAATCACCGCCGCCTGATAGAGCAAGTTGTTGTTGCCCCAGTTTTATTGTCATTGCGAGCGAAGCGAAGCAATCTCCCTAGTTCAGCGCAGGTCTTTCTTACCCACCCTACCCACCCTATAGGGGTGGTTCCCCCTTTATACTCTCCTTTGGGGATACCACCCCGTTTCCCCCTTTGAAAAGGGGGATTAAGAGGGATTTTCTCATACCTTGGGGGTTTGAAAGGGGGCTTTGCCCCCTTTCTACCTTAAAGGGCGGTGGGTGGGAAAGAAGACCTACTTAGCCCGCTTCCTCTTCCGGAACAAAGAAGAAATAAGCCACAAAAAGAAAATCACCCCCAAAAAGGAAAAGAGCATGGGAAAATTACTGCCTCCCCCATCCCCACCCCTGACGTTCGTCTGCGCCACTGTAGCCTCCGGCTCGGGGGCATCCTCGGCGCGGGCTAAAGTCTCCTCGGTCACCTCGTAGGCGGCCACACTCACGTTCAAGAACTCCTTGGGCACCCAGCCCAGCGGGTTATTCCGGCTTGTAGCCTCGGCCCATATCCAGCCCATCTCCCCCGAAAGCTCGAAAAAGGCGGTAGCCTGGTCGTAATCGGGCAGGTAGATAAGGGCGGCGGTATGCTCCTCGCCGACAGCGATAGCCGAGCGCAGCCCCGCCCCCTTACACATCACCGCCAGCAGCACGGCGCTGTCCTCGCAATCACCGTAGCCCCGCCCGTCCTGGTCGATCATACCCGCCAGCTCGTCGGCGTTCAGGGCGAACTCGTCATAGCCAAAGAGGTCGATGTCGCTGGTATACCTCACCCTGTCCCGCACGAAGTAGAATACCGCCTCCGCCCTCTGTATGATGTCGGGATACTCCGCGGCTATCTCCTGCCCCAGGCTGTAGGCAACGTCGGCGTTTTCACCCAGGCTCTCGAAGGCGATAACCGGGCGAAAATCGTTGGTGGTCACCTGGTAAAAACCGTCCTCGCCGAAAGAGCGCGTGCGGCATACCGCCCAGTCGTCGTAGACATGCCCCTCAACCTCGTAGAACCCCTCCGACGAAGACGCCCAGGCATAGCCGGCTCCGGCCAGCCCGCTTAAGAGGATGAAGGCTAAACTGATTAAAATGCCGATTCTTTTCATAACGGTCCCGTCAGCGCGGCGTGCAGTATCAGCCCGAAAAAGATGAGGTAGCCCGCCACGAAAACCCCCACCGCCACCGGACTGCGGTTTATGCTCACAAACGATATTTTCGGCGTCAGCTTGTCCACGATGTAGAAGATGGCTACCCCCACCAGCAGACTCACCAAGAAGCTTATCGCCAGCAGCCCCCAGATTCTGAAGTCGAAGATGTACCAGATTATGGGTGAGGTGACCGCGGTCAGGGCGCTGATAGCGCCGTGGATAACCAGCCCCATTAAGATGAAAAAACCGGCGATGAAAATGCCCACCGCCAACGGGCTCTCCCCGATGCGCTGGCGCTCATGGATGTGAGGGGTCAGCGCGTCCAGCGTCAGC
>CAYQPY010000069.1:0-5944 GCA_964419705.1 uncultured Dehalococcoidales bacterium | reverse complement strand
ACTTGTCGCAGATAACGCCCTTGTAGCGTATCCTCTTATACTTGCCGCAGTAGCATTCGAAGTCCTTGGTGGGACCGAAGATGCGCTCGCAGAAAAGCCCGTCCCTCTCCGGTTTCAGGGTGCGGTAGTTGACCGTCTCGGGCTTGGTGACCTCGCCGTAAGACCAGCTTCGAATCTGCTCCGGCGAAGCCAGCGAGATACGGATAGCGTCAAAATCGTTAACTTCCAGCATTTTCCTCTTTTACCTCTGGCTCGTCTTTACTATCTTTAGCCTTAGCCTTCTTGGCTTTTGACTTGGTGGCTTTTGGTTTTTCCCCGGCCACCTCAGCCTCCAGTTTGGCTTGAAGGGCTTCGGGGGTTTCTTCGGTAGCCTCCGCCTTGGGGGTTTCGGCTTCTTCTTTAGCAGCCTTGGCCTTGGCTTTAGTGGTTTTGGGTTTTCCCGCGGCGGCCTCAGCCTCCAGTTTGGCTCGAAGGGCTTCGGGGTCTTCTTCGGTAGGCTCTACCTTTGCTTTGAGGGCTTCGGCTTCTTCTTCGGCAGCCTTGGCCTTGGCTTTAGTGGTTTTGGGTTTTCCCGCGGCGGCCTCAGCCTCCAGTTTGGCTCGAAGGGCTTCGGCCTTTCCTTCTGCAGTAGTCTCAGTCTCCACCTCCGCTTTGGGGGCTTCGGCTTCTTCTTTAGCAGCCTCGGCCTCAGCCTTGGCCTTGGCCTTGGCTTTAGTGGCTTTGGGTTTCTTACCGCCGGCCACCTCGGCCTCCAGTTTGGCTTTAAGGGCTTCGGTGTCTTCTTCAGTAGCCTCAGTCTCTACCTCCGCCTTGGGGGCTTCTTCTTCGGCAGCCTCAGCCTCTACCTCGGCCTTGGGGGCTTCGGTTTCCTCTTCCGGGGTTCCGAGCGCGGCTTCCAGCTTGGGCATTTCGGCTTCTTCGCCCTTGGCTTCTCCTTCGGCGGCTTCCTTGGCTTCCTCGGCGCTGGCTCTATCCTCTTCGTTGATTACCTCGATAGCCAGCCCCAGGCTTTGCAGCTCCTTGACCAGAACCTTGAAAGATTCGGGCACGCCGGGCTGGAGGATATCCTCGTTCTTGACTATGGCTTCGTAGGTCTTGGCTCGGCCGGTGACGTCATCCGACTTGATGGTCAGGATTTCCTGCAGGTTATGGGCGGCGCCGTAGGCCTCCAGCGCCCATACCTCCATCTCGCCGAAACGCTGCCCGCCGAACTGGGCCTTGCCGCCCAGCGGCTGCTGCGTAATCAGGGAGTAGGGTCCGGTGGAGCGGGCGTGGACCTTGTCCTCGACCAGGTGGATGAGCTTCATCATGTAGATATTACCCACCGTCACCGGCTGGTCGAAGGGCTGTCCCGTGCGCCCGTCGCGGAGGACGACCTTACCCACGATGGGCGGGGGCAGCTTCCGTTCCGCTTTCACCTTGTCGATGGCTTTGGCCATCTTCTCCTTATTGAGCCCCTTACTCTTTACGCCCATGTCCTCCAGCCAGAGGCGGAGGCAGACGTCGCTGGCTTCACCGGGGTGGTTATCGCTGAACACTTTCTCCCCGTCGTAGCCGTTCTTTTTCAGCCACGCCATGGCCAGCTCCAGCTTCAGGGTGGGGTGTTCGTTATCGGGTTCGAGGCTGACGGCGCCGCTCCTCTGGGCTATCCAGGCTCGGGCCAGGGCGTCTTCGATATCGGAGTCATTGGCGCCGTCGAAGACGGGGGTAATCGCCCGGAAGCCCAGCAGTTGGGCGGCCCAGCCCAGGTGGGTTTCCAGTACCTGCCCCAGGTTCATTCGCGAGGGGACGCCGATAGGGTTAAGGATAATATCTACCGGTGTTCCGTCGGGAAGGAAGGGCATATCTTCCGTGGGCGCTATTATGGAGATGACCCCCTTGTTGCCGTGCCGCCCGGCCAGCTTATCGCCTACCGAAACTCGGCGCTTCTGGGCAATCCAGACCTGCACCCACTGGTTGACGCCGGCGGGCAGGTCGTCGCCGTTCACACGGGAGAAAACTCTTACATTAATTACCTTGCCCCACTCGCCGTGAGGCACCCGCAGCGAGGTGTCTTTAACCTCGCGGGCCTTCTCACCGAAGATGGCTCGCAGCAGCTTTTCCTCAGCGGATAGCTCGGTCTCTCCCTTGGGGGTAATCTTACCCACCAGTATGTCGTCCGAGCCGACCTCGGCGCCGACGCGGACGATGCCTTCGTCGTCCAGCTCGCGCAGGCTTTCCTCGCCGACATTGGGTATATCGCGGGTAATCTCCTCCGGACCCAGCTTGGTATCGCGGGCTTCTATCTCGTGCTTCTCGATGTGGATGGAGGCGAATTTGTCCTGCTCCACCATCCGGTTAGAGAGGATAATGGCATCCTCAAAGTTATAGCCTTCCCAGCTCATAAAGGCGCAGATTACATTTTGCCCCAGAGCCAGCTCGCCGGACTCGGTGGAAGAGGTATCCACCAGGACCTGCCCCGCCTCCACCCGGTTGCCCTTGCTTACTATCGCTTTCTGGCTGATGCAGGTTCCCTGGTTGGTGCGGACGAATTTCATCAGCGGGTAGATGTCCTTATCGCCGTTATCGCCGGTAATCACAATCTGGGAACCTGTAACCGAGGTTACCACCCCGCCGTGCTCGGCGAAGAGAACCTGCCCGCTGTGCTTGGCGACTTCGGCTTCCATGCCGGTGGCCACCACCGGCGCCTCGGGGCGGAGCAGGGGCACCGCCTGCCGCTGCATGTTGGAGCCCATCAGGGCGCGGTTGGCGTCGTTATGCTCCAGGAAGGGTATCAGGGCGGTGGCAACGCTGACTATCTGCTTGGGTGATACGTCGATGTAATCTATCTTATCGGGGGTTTCCAGCATATAGTGGTCGCCCCATCTGGTTTCAATCCTCTCATCGACAAACTGGTTCTTCTTATCGAGGTGGGCGTTAGCCTGGGCGATAATATACTCGTCCTCTTTATCGGCGGTCATGTAGTTGACCTCGTCGGAGACGAAGGGGACGACCTTAATCTTGCTTTTCGACAGCTTGGCCAGCTTGGCGGCGAGCGTGTCGGTAATGACCGTCCGGGCTTTGACCACGGTGCTGCCCTTAGCTTTGACCACGGCCTCCCGCGTCGTCCTCCCCACCAGTTCCGGTGAATTGTTGTCCAGTTCGCTGATAACCCGGCGGTAGGGCGTCTCGATAAAGCCGTACGGGTTAATCCGCCCGTAGGTAGCCAGAGAGCCGATAAGACCGATATTGGGCCCCTCCGGCGTCTCAATAGGGCAGATTCGGCCGTAGTGGGAAAAGTGAACGTCGCGGACCTCAAAGCCGGCGCGCTCCCGGGACAAGCCCCCCGGTCCCATCGCCGAAAGGCGGCGCTTATGGGTTAGTTCCGCCAGGGGATTGGTCTGGTCCATAAACTGGGATAGCTGCGAGCCGCCGAAGAACTCCCGCACCGCCGCCACCACGGGGCGGATGTTGACCAGGACGCTGGGGGTAGCGGCATCGGCGCCGATGATACTCATTCTCTCCCTGACCACCCGCTGCAACCGCAAAAGCCCGATGCGGAACTGGTTCTGAATCAGCTCGCCCACGGTACGCACCCGCCGATTGCCCAGGTGGTCGATATCGTCGGGGTTGTCGAAGCCGTTATTAATCATGATGATGTGTCTTACTATCTCGACGATATCTTCCTTGGTCAGGGCGCGGGTGTCTTCGGGAATTTCGAGCTTCAGGCGCTTGTTGAGCTTATAGCGCCCCACCTCCCCCAGGTCGTAGCGCAGGGGGTCGAAGAAGAGGTTCTTTATCAGCTTTTTGGCGTTATCGATATTGGGCGGGTCGCCCGGGCGTAGCTTTCGATAGATATCGAGCAGGGCTTCGGGCTCGTCCTTGACCGCAGGCTCGCGCTCCATGGTCGCCTTGATAAACTGGTGGTCGGGGACATTGTCCTCGCCGACGAATAGCTCCAGCAGTTTATCCTCTTTGCTGTAACCGATAGCCCGCATCAGGGTGGTGATGGGAATCTTGCGCTTGCCGTTAATCTTGGCCGAGATTACGTCGCGGTTGCTTGTCTCGAACTCCAGCCAGGCACCGCGGGAAGGAATCAGCTTGGCGTGGCATAGGGCGCGGCCGCTGGTGGCATCCTCTTCACGGGTGAAATAGACGCCCGGCGAGCGCAACAACTGGCTTACGGCTACCCTCTCGGCGCCGCTGGTGATAAAGGTGCCCTTGGCCGTCATCAGGGGGATGTCGCCGAAAAATAGGTCCTGCTCCTTGATTTCCCCGGTTTCCTTAACCAGCAGTTGCGTCCTGACATAAAGCGGAGCCGAATAGGTCATGTCTTTCTGGCGGCACTCCTGCTCGGTGTAGTGGGGTTCGCGGAATTCGTAGTCCACGAATGTGAGCGCCAGGCGATTGCCGGTGAAATCCTCGATAGGGGATATTTCCTCCAGCGACTGCTTTAGCCCCTTCTCCTGGAACCAGCGGAAGGAATCGGTTTGGACCTGAATTAAATTGGGTACCTCTAAAATCTGGGGCAGGCTGGCGTAAGATTTCTTGGGAATGGGAGGCATCTTCTGCTCAATGTTTTCTGTTGGCATATAATCCGTTTCTCGCGCTGCTTAAACGCCTAAAAAGCGGCAAAATTTATCACAGTGCGGTTAGACCAAAAGTCATACCCGTGGTTAGCCCAGAGGCTTTAAAGGGTGAAAATCGGAGAGGCATAATACAAACTACCATAATACCATTATCGTGGACTTTTGTCAAGGCCCTTCGGGACGAGTTTGGAAAAAGTGGCTTAAGAACTCGCCCGCCTACTCCTGTAGCGGGATGACGCAGATGAAGCGGAGCAGCTGGTCGCCCGTGTTGATAAAGCAGTGTTGCTCACCGGGGGCGATAAAGACGACGCTGCCCTGGCTAATCTCGGTTTCGCCTGGCTCGTTCCTGACCACCCCCCGCCCGGAGAGGATAAAAACCTCGTGTTCCCAGGGGTGGGAATGGTCGGGGGTGGAGCTGCCCGGCTCGACCTCGAAGACCCGCATGCAGAAGTTGGGGGCGCCGTCCCGGGCGGTGATAACCTCCCGCTTCAATACCCCGGCCAGTTCCTGGGTGGGCTTGGTATCGGTATAGCTGGTTATTTTCATGGTTACCCTTTGCCTCAGTCGCTGGAGCTATAGTCCTTCACCGCGTCTTCGGCTATTTCCTGGAAGCGCTTGTTGTGGGCGTCTCTACCCTTGAGGTAATCGGAAGGCACCCACTCCATCTCCTCCAAATTGGCCACCATCATGGGCAGCAGGTCGTGGGGGATAGTCATAACTATTAGCCCCTTGGGCAGCACCTGCCTTGAGTTCCAGCCCGAGTTCAGATTGGTGACGGTAAAGTTCAACTCACCGGTGAGGTAGGGCTCGATGAAAAGCCAGGCGCAGCCGATTACAGTCGAACCATGGGCTGTCCAGGTCTTGCCGGTGGTATAGCTGTGCGCACGGGTCAGAATTTCGGCTTGGGTCGGGTCGGCGGTAACCACCAGCACGTCGGGCTCGAACGATATCTTGTCTAGGGGGGCGAAAACGATATATCTACAGGTGCCCTGGGCCAGTCGGGGAATGGGTGGATAGATTCTGCGGTTGGCGCGCGCCTCCTTGAAGAGCCCCAGCGGGGCGCCCAGCTGCCCGCTCTCGAAGATGGGGTTGGGCTCCTCCATGCCCAGCACCAGCGGTCCCACGCACTCGAAGTCGTCCTTGGTGGCGTAGAAGGGGGTGCCCTTCTGGGCTTCGGGGAGCATCTCGCAGAGGGCCAGCGTCTTATCCAGCTTCTTTATTCCCTTGGGCCTGTTGAGCAGGTATTTAATGCCTACAGGGGTACGCTCGAAATTAAACTTCTTGAATACGGATAGATCGCCCATCTCGCCCTCCTTTTAACTGGGGAAGGGGGGATTTGAACCCCCACGCCTTGCGGCACATGATCCTAAATCATG